>NZ_JBMLTR010000217.1:0-2487 GCF_049239865.1 Aquidulcibacter sp. | reverse complement strand
CGGCAATCTGGACGCCGCCTTAGATTTCTTTTGTGGCGGCTTGGGACTGGTCGAGCTTCGCCGGACTGAGAATGAGAAAGGGCGCTTCACTTTGGTGTTTCTTGCTGCCCCTGTGGATGCCGAGCGATTCAAGGCGCAAGGCGAGGCCCCGCAAAGCGGCCTGCCCGGTGGCCTGCCCATGGTGGAGCTGACCTATAATTGGGATGAGCATGCCTATGATGGCGGGCGCAATTTTGGCCATTTGGCGTATCGCGTCGATGACATCTATGGCCTGTGTGCGCATCTGGCCGCTCGTGGCGTGATCATCAACCGCCCACCGCGGGATGGTTATATGGCTTTCGTGCGTTCGCCAGATGGCATCTCGGTTGAACTCTTGCAGCGAGGTGCTGCTCTAGCCCCGCAAGAGCCTTGGACAAGTGCGCCAAACATCGGCGCATGGTGAGGTAGCTGAACTTAGACCCGCACACGACAAACATAATGATACTTGGGGAGGCAGGCGCGATGCAGAAACGATTTTTGGCTTTGATCTGGGTGGCTATGGCTGGCCTCATGGCGGTGGCCTGTAGCCCGGATTTGCCGCGCGCGGTCGTTGAAGCGCGCTATACGTCGCCAACGTCGCAATTCATCAATATCAGCGACGGCGTCCGTTTGCATGTGCGGGATGAAGGCAAGCGCGACGCCCCCGTGCTGATCCTCGCCCACGGCTCAAATGCTTCCCTCCACACTTGGGAGCCTTGGGTTAGCCAGCTCAAAGACAATTGGCGCGTGATCAGCTTTGACTTCCCGGCCCATGGCCTGACTGGCCCTTCCAAGAGTGGCGTCTATTCCGGTACCACCTATGTGCAGGTGGTGGACGATCTGGCCCAGCATTTCAAAGTCGATCGCTTTGTCTTGGGTGGTAACTCGATGGGTGGCGGCGTGGCATGGCGTTATGCGCTCGTCCATCCCGAGAAAGTTGCGGGCCTCATTCTGGTGGATGCCGCTGGCTATCCCCGCGATACGGGCAAGCCACCTCTAATTTTCCGGTTGGCACGTGCACCCATTGTTGGGGACGTTTTCTCCCGTGTCACCACCAAAGGCATGATTGAAGCCAACCTTAAGCAAGTCATGGTGGATGATACGTTGGTGACGCCAGAAATGGTGCAGCGGTACCACGACCTGTTGATGCGCGAAGGCAATCGACAAGCCACCTTGACCCGGATGCGGGCAGGCCCAGACGCACCCACGGCCTATCAACAAATCCCCACCATTACAGCGCCAACTCTCGTGATCTGGGGTGAAGCTGACCCCTGGATTCCGTTCGCGGACGCCAAGCGCTTTACGCAAGAGATCAAGGGATCAAAGCTCGTCTCCTACCCCAATATTGGTCACTTGCCACAGGAGGAAGTGGCCCTTGCTACGGCGAAGGAAGTTGAGGCTTTCCTGCAGCAAGTTTATCCAAAGCCTGCCCCCTGATTTGAACGGCCTCGAAATGTTGATGCAACGTGCTGTCACCAAGAGTGACAGTATCAGGGGTGGCGTGTCTGGCTTAAGGTTTCTATCAACACTGCACTCGTATAAGTCTTGTAAGACTTGAAAGGCGCTTATCTATGTGCGGCATTATTGGAATCTTGGGCAAAGAGGCGGTCACTTCCCGTCTTGTTGAATCGCTGAAGCGGCTTGAATATCGCGGTTATGATTCCGCGGGCATTGCTACTTTGGTAGATGGCAAGATTGAGCGCCGTCGCGCCCAAGGCAAGATCAAGAATCTGGAAGACGTGTTGGTGGCCTCGCCTCTGCCTGGGCTCATTGGCATTGGCCATACGCGCTGGGCGACCCACGGTGCCCCGTCTGAACGCAACGCCCACCCCCACGCGACCAATCGTGTCGCGGTGGTGCATAATGGCATCATCGAAAACTTCCGGACTTTGCGGGCAGAACTTGAAGCCGAAGGCCGCACGTTTGATTCAGAAACCGATACCGAAGTCATCACCCAATTGGTGTCGCGTGCCTTGGATCTGGGTGCCAGCCCAAAGGATGCTGTGATTGAAGCCCTGAAGCGCGTCCGTGGGGCTTTTGCGATTGCGTGCTTGTTTACGGGTGAGGAAGACCTTTTGGTCGGCGCCCGTCAAGGCAGCCCCTTGGTGGTTGGCGTTGGCGAGGGTGAGATGTATTTGGGCTCAGACGGTATTGCCGTTGCCCCCTTTACCAACCGCGTGATCTATCTGGAGGAGGGCGATCTGGTTGTCCTCAGCCGGAACAGCCATGCCATCTATGACATTGCGCGCAATCCGGTTGAGCGCCCGATCAAGTCGGTTGCCGCCAGTGCGGCGGCCGTCGAGAAGGGCAATTATCGCCACTATATGCAGAAGGAAATCCACGAGGAGCCTGATGCGGCTGCCCGTACCATTGGCCATTATGTGGACCCCTTAGAAGAGCGCGTCACCCTGCCCGACTTTGGCGTTGATTTCGCCCAGATCGACCAATTATGGATCATTGGCTGTGGCA
>NZ_JBMLTR010000216.1:0-1421 GCF_049239865.1 Aquidulcibacter sp. | reverse complement strand
TGGCTGCGATTTCCCGGATGAAGTCAAGGCGGTTGGCCCGACTGATGGAACGCCATGCCCCCGTGTGCAAGTCATGGCCAGGATACGCTTTGGCAAGATACTCACGCCAGCCCTCGGGCTCCACGTCCTCGGGGCGGGCGGCGGCGGCAGGTTGACCGAAGGTGATGTTGCGCTCCTTGCACCAAGCACGGGCGCGTTCAAGTTCACCGTTCCAATTGTTCAGCAGAACAGCGAAAGATTTGCGCGCAAACGTCTGTGCCTGCGGAGCGGAATAGAACTTTTCCAGCGCCAACCAATCCTCTTCAGCGGTTGCAATGATGCACGGCTTCGCCGCCCTAAGAGCCCGATCCTCCGCAACAGAAAGGGGGGTATCAACCCGGCGGTTAAACAAAGCTTCCGCACGTAACTGCAACTTGCCTTTCGCTTTAAGCGGCTTGCTGGTTTCCGACCGCTCGGTTTTTGGCGCTATCGGAGAGGCTTTAGCCTCGACCGGTTTGGGGACTATAGGGGTATGTTCTAAGCTTTTCTCTACCCTGTTATCTATGTTAACGTGGGGGTTAAGGCTGGGTTCACCTGTAGGTGAAGGCAGGGTTAACGTGGGGGTTAAGGCTGGTGTAACTGCCCGAATGAAACGACGGCGCCCATCAAAGCCAACATCCTTGATCAACCCATCTGCACGAAAGCGGCTGATTATGTTTGCGATGCTCGCTGGCGAACTGCCCATTTTCTTCGCTAGGTATTCGTTGGACGCGAAGCACCCTTGGTCGCCCTCTAGGTTATTGATTTCAGCCCAAAGGCACTTCTCCATCCACGACAAGCCCTCTCTTGTCCAAATTTGCTTTGGAATCCAGGAGCCCGTCCATTCACGTTTTTGGTCGTCGTCGTTCACTTGGCAAAAAGAAACCCTCCCCCCTGTCGCGCAAAAGACGTGGTAGGAGCCCGGCTAACTGGGCTTCGCGACAAGGAGGAGGGAAAGTGATTGTTAGCCATGATGTGAAACTTAACCGCGCCCGGCGCGCTACCACACGCACCTGACGCCGACACCATCGGGGAAACCCCCGTGGCGGGTCAACAACTATCTACTGCATCCATCGCGGATATTTCACTGGCTCAATGTCCAGCACCTTGCCGGTCTTGATGGCTGGGGTGATGCGGATGTTGCCGCGCTCGTCTGTGTCCATGCTGCGCGCGTCGCGCTGATGGTCCGGGGCAACCCATGCGAGATTTGGGCCGTGGAAGCGTTTTGCGGGGCGGGGGCGGCCTTGGGGTTGGTCAGGGAAGAAACTGCGCATAAACGGACGCTAGGGCCATTTGCGGGCCTGTGTCAGTAAGGAAGTGGCGTCTCCGGCTGGACTTGAACCAGCAGCCACCGACTTAGAATGACGGTGCTCTGTCCGATTGAGCTACAAAGACGAAATCGC
>NZ_JBMLTR010000215.1:0-1268 GCF_049239865.1 Aquidulcibacter sp. | reverse complement strand
TGAACCGTACTGGGATTGTCGGAGGCTGATTAATCATAGTTACGCTGCCAGTTTTAGAGTTGCAAGGCTGGCGTAATAGTTGGCTTCCAGTTCGGCGGGCGGGATGTTGCCGATAGGCTCGTAGAGGCGTTGGTTGTTGAACCAGTTGACCCAAGTGAGGGTGGCATATTCGACGTCTTGGAAGGTACGCCAAGGGCCGCAGCGATGAATGACCTCAGCTTTGTAGAGGCCGTTGATTGTCTCGGCTAAAGCATTGTCATAGCTATCGCCTACGCTGCCGACGGAGGGTTGGATACCCGCGTCTGCTAGTTTTTCGGTGTATTTGATCGACAGATATTGGCTGCCACGGTCGCTGTGATGGATCAGTTTATCCTTTGCTGGCCGGCGGGCGTAGAGAGCCTGATCTAGAGCTTCCAAGACAAATTCGGCCTGTGCTGTCGTGCTGGCTTTCCAGCCAACAATCATGCGTGAGAACACGTCGATGACGAAGGCAACATAGACAAAGCCCTTCCAAGTGCGCACATAGGTGAAATCGCTGACCCATAATTGATTGGGCCGCTCGGCTTTGAAGATCCGATTGACGTGGTCCAACGGGCACGATTGTTTCTTGTCTTGGATGGTTGTCCGTACAGGTTTGCCGCGTATAACGCCCTGCAATCCCATAGCTTTCATAAGGCGAGCCACAGTGTCACGCCCAACATCTTCGCCTTGACGCCTGAGTTGGTGCCAGACTTTGCGCACGCCATAGACACCAAAATTGTCCTCAAAGACCTCTCTGATCTTGAGGCTCATGGCGTCGTCAGCTTTGGCCCGATCTGACCGTTTGTCGGGGTCCGCTTTCTGCGCTTTACGCGCGTACCAAGTTGATGGGGCAATGCGCAAAACCTTGCACATCGCCTCGATCCCATAGTTATCATGATGATCTTCCATGAAATCAATCACCTCTTGAACGGGCGGTCGAGCTCCGCCTGGGCAAAATACGCGCTGGCTTTGCGCAGGATCTCGTTGGCTTGTTTGAGCTCACGGATCTCGCGATCTTGAGCCTTCAGCTTCGCCAGCAAGTCTGTGCTCACACCCGGCCGCTCGCCGCTGTCGACTTGGCTGCGCTTGACCCACTCGTTCAAGGTCTGGGCCGAGCAGCCAATCTTAGCCGCTATCGACACAATCGTGTTCCACTGCGAGCCATGCTCACCGCGATGTTCCCGCACCATCCTAACTGCGCGCTCACGCACTTCTGGTGAAAATGTCTGTCTTGTCCGTTTCTTATC
>NZ_JBMLTR010000214.1:0-49240 GCF_049239865.1 Aquidulcibacter sp. | reverse complement strand
CATCCTCTTGCTCCAGCATGTCGCAGGCTTCGGCCAAATCTTGGCGCAAGTCATCTGATGTACGCCCGCCGATGGGGGCGCGATAAAGCCGCGTAGCAAAGAGCGAGAGCGTTTCAGCCATGGCCGCTCTTAGCCTGATCAGGAGAGGAAGGGAAGTTTGACGGGGGGCTTTCGTGAGGCAGTGCGTGTGGCCGTCGCCTCGCCTATGTGTCATTTTGTAAATTGAACTTGACCGATCTCGCCAATCGGGCAAACTTACCGCCTGTTAAATGCGTTGGATGAGCAATTCTGGATGGACCCGCTAGAAGCCGAAATCAAGGCGTTTGAAGCCAATCCGCCAAGACCGCCAACATCGGCAAACCCAATTGTTGTGTTCTTTGGTGGGCAGGTCGAAGGTTGGTTTGCCAGTTTTGAGGCAGCTTATAACTGGGCTAATGGCCGTTTGCCATCCAATCAGTATCTGGTTCGCGATGTGAGTGCTGAACCGCCATTTTTGCCCCTATTGTTTGTACGGCACTGATTTTTCAAAGGATCAGCGTGTCTAATATGTTACCGTCGCCGCCTAGGCGGGAAATCGTCCTTGGACGGCCCTATATCGACATTTGCTTTTGTCATCCCAACGATAGTTCAATGTCCAATTTGGTTATTCAACGAGAAGCGCTGATTGACACTGGCGCCAGCTCGACGTGCATCACGATGGCGATGGCGCGCATACTAAACTTGCCATATCAAGACCGCCGCACCGTCGATGTCGCAGGTGGCAGTGTGATGGGCAGAGTTTTCTTGGCGCGATTGTTTGTTCCCGCACTGATTTTTGGGGACATCTGTCAAGTCATTGCCATACAGGGCGGCAGCGATGAGCAAACACCTCTGCTGGGTCGAAACTTCCTTCAGCATTTAGTTTTTACGATGGACGGTCCCGCGCGAGAGTTCCGCTTGTCCCTTTGATGTCCAAGAAGCCTTTGTACGGCACGCGCCCAAGTAAACCTACTTCAAACCCGCGCAGAAGCGTTGGATGCGGCGGCAGGCTTCTTCCAGTGTCTCGGTCGACGTCGCATAGGAGATGCGGAAAGCAGGGCTGCCGCCAAAGGCAGCGCCATGCACCACGGCCACGCCTTCAGCTTCCAGAAGCTCGCGCGCGAAATCCTCATCATTGGCAATCACCACGCCCGATGGCGTGCTCTTACCGATCAAGGCGGCGCAGGAAGGGTAAACGTAAAAAGCACCTTCAGGCTTTGGGCACGACAGGCCGGAGGCTTGATTGAGCATGGAGACAACCAGATCGCGGCGATCTTGGAAGACCTTATTGCGGGTGGGCAAAAAGTCTTGAGGGCCATTCAGCGCTTCAACCGCGGCATATTGGCTGATCGACGTCGGGTTAGAAGTCGATTGGCTCATGATGCCAGCCATGCCCTTGATCAACCACACAGGGCCAGCCGCATAGCCAATGCGCCAGCCCGTCATGGCATAGGCTTTCGAGACACCATTCATCGTCAACGTGCGGTCATAAAGTGCAGGCTCAACTGCGGCGATGGTGGCAAACTCAAACCCGTCATAGAGCAAATGCTCATACATATCGTCGGTCAGGATCATCACATGCGGGTGGCGCAACAAAACGTCAGCCAAAGCGCGCAGATGGGCAGCGCTATAGGCAGCACCGGTTGGGTTGGAGGGGGAGTTCAGGATCAGCCATTTGGTGGCTGGCGTGATGGCCGCTTCCAGCTTTTCAGCCGACAGGCGGAAGCCTTCTTCGGCGGTGGCTTCCACGATCACCGGTGTCGCCCCCGTCAGATGGACAATGTCAGGATAGCTCACCCAATAGGGCGCGGGCACGATCACTTCATCGCCGGGGTTTAGGGTGGCCATGAAGGCGTTATAGATGATGGGCTTGCCACCTGGTGCGACGCTGACTTGCTCTGGCGTATAGGTCAGATTGTTCTCGCGCTTGAACTTGGCGCAGATTGCAGCCTTCAGCTCCGGAATACCGTCGACATTGGTATATTTCGTCTTGCCGCCGCGGATCGCGGCGATGGCGGCTTCTTTGATGTTATCGGGCGTGTCAAAGTCTGGTTCGCCAGCACCTAGGCCAATGGTGTCGCGCCCTGCCGCTTTTAACTCACGCTCCTTCTGGGTCACTGCCATGGTGGGCGATGGCTTGATGCGGGAAAGGGCGGCAGACTTGAACGGGGTCATTGGGAAACATCCTGTGGATGGGCAGAAAGGCTGGCCTCTTTTACGGCGCTGCGCGGTGCGTGCAAGGGCAAGCGGTGCGTCTTTTCAGCATGAGCGCTCTGCAGCGCGGGCTAGCCTGTCAGCAATGGCTTCGCCCAACCCAGTTTCAGGTATGGGCGTTATGACAATGGCGGTTGGGTTCAGGGCGTCTGCTGCCCGCAACATGGCAAACAATTGGGCTGCGGCTTCGGTGAGATCGCCAGAAGGTGACAGGTTGAACTCTGCCCCTTCATAGCCCGGACCAAAAGCAATCATCACTTCGGTGGCTTCAGCGCTTGAAGCGTTCAAGCGCACCGGCGCGCGCGGGGCATAATGGCGCAGCACCATGCCGGGGGATGCAGGGGCTGCCTTAGCTGAAGCGTCGGGGGATAAAAGCGGGCCAGCAACGGCTTCCAAGGCTTCCCGACTGAGGCCGCCGAGGCGCAGAAGTGTCGCTTGATCGCCAGACACCGCGACCACCGCACTTTCCAGCCCAACGGCACTGGGTCCACCATCGAGCACGAGCGCCAGCTTATCGCCAAATTCCTCGCGAACGTGCGCCGCAATTGTGGGCGAAGGTCTGCCCGATACATTGGCAGAAGGCGCCGCCACCGGCTTGCCAAAGGCGCGCAGCACGTGCTGCATCAAGGGATGGGCAGGCACGCGCAAGGCTATCGTATCCAGCCCAGCGCATGCCAAGTCACAAACGATGCAATCAGGTTGGCGCGGCACGACAAGGCTTAATGGGCCTGGCCAAAAGGCTTCGGCCAACTTCCGCGCCAAGGGCGAAAACACCCCGAGCGCTTCTGCCGCTTCAAGGCTGGCGACATGAGAGATCAGCGGATTGAAATGCGGCCGACCCTTGGCGGCAAAAATCTTGGCGACGGCTTCGGCATTTGTCGCATCCGCGCCTAGGCCATAGACGGTCTCAGTCGGCAGGCCCACCAAGTCACCGCGCACAAGGGCGGCGGCGGCTGAAGTCGCAGGTTCCAAAAGCGTCTGATCCATGGCGTGACCTGTGACAGCTTGGGCCTAAAAGTCAAAATGCGGCTGCAGCGACACTTTTTCGTTCACGAAATGGTAACGCTCCCATCAACTTGACTAAACCGACCTTGTGACGTCTGCACGGCACCGACATATGCACCCCGACAGCACTAAATGGAGGTCGTCAACATGAAAAGTATCGCTTACCTAGCAGCCCTCACGTCCGTGGTCGCGCTTGCAGCAGCTCCTGCGCACGCTGGCGGCAACAAAATGAAGTGCACTGCGGCGACCCCAGCCCAAGTTGAAGGCTTGTTCTCACAATTCAACGCGGCTTGGGCCACCAAAGACCCAGCCAAAGTGACCCCTTTGTTCGCAAAGGACGCCGTCCTGTTGGCAACCGTCTCCAACACCCCACGCACGACGCCTGAAGCCATCAACGACTATTTCGTTGGCTTCTTGAAGAACAGCCCAGTTGGGACCATCCAAACCAGCTCCGTGCAAGTGGGCTGCAACATCGCAACCCGTTTGGGCACTTGGGATGTGGCTTTGACCAACCCAGACACCAAGGCCGTCACCGTCGTGAAGGCGCGCTATTCCTTCATCTACAAGCTGGAAGATGGCGCTTGGAAAATCTACCACTTGCATTCGTCGATGATGCCAGAACCAACCAAGTAAGTTTGGTTTCGACAGCTCGATACAATCAGGCTGGAGCTTTAGGGCTCCAGCCTTTTTTGTGACTATTTCCGCGTGGCGCGGACAGCGATGTTCACGATGGTTTCCCGCGCCACCCATTCTGCGCCTGCGTCCGATTCAAGGCCAAGTTTCATGGCTATACGGTCGAGTTTTACTTGGCCGGTCATGGTGGCGACATTGCCTGAAATGGCGACGGTGAAGGGCAAAGGCACACGATAATTCATGCCTTTGACCGTCAGAACACCATCGGCGACATACCGGCCTGGCCCTAGTGACCGGATTGACTGGGTGACATAGCGGGCGGTGGGGAATTTGCGGGCGTCAAACCAGTCTGACGTGGCTAGATTGTCGTCAGGCTCCTTCACGCCCGTCAAAGCGCTACCTGTCATGATCGTGATCACAGCTTGGCTGCCAGCCAGATTGTTGGGATCGAACTTAATATCGCCCGACCACTGGCGGAACGTGCCATTGACCCCATTGCCCGCCCATTTGGTCGAAAAGGCAATTCGGCTCTGTCGTGCATCAATCGTCCAACCCGCCGCGGGCGCGGCAAGTTTCCCAGCAGGGGCTTTCTTGGCGGTCTGGGCATCTGCCAGATTTAGGGGTGTAGTCAAGGCTGCGAGCGCCAGACTGGCGACCGTGAGGACCTTTAGCATAGGTTTGATTCCTTATCTTATTTTGGCCGCATGAAGGGGAGCATGCGGGTCATGACATCATCGTCATCCATGAACATATGTTTCAAGGCCGCGCCGACATGGATGACAAACAAGACGATAACGCCCCAAGCTGCCGCACTATGGCCAGCCTTGGCTATGCCATTCAGCTCTTTCCGGAAGGGCAGATCGGCGAGGGGAAGACGAGGCCACTCAAACAGGCCCCACCAATGGGTCGCGATGTTGTAAGGCGAGGTGGAGATGATCACCCAACCGCCCAGTGGAATGCCAATCATCAGGGCATAAAGGGCAAAATGGGTGAACTTGGCGGCGGCAACTTCCCACGCCTTCATGCCTTCCGGCAGTGGGGGAGGGGGATTTGCCAGCCGCCAGAACAGGCGAAACAGCGAGAGCAAGAGAATGGTCAGGCCAGCACTTTTGTGCACTTGAAAGGCCTCAAACTTTTCAGGGCCTTTGAGGTCTTCCATCGCCCAGCCACCCAGGATTTGAACCAGGATTGCCGCAGCGATCACCCAGTGCAACAGGATGGCTACTGTTGTGTAGGATTGGCTTTCTTTAGCCCCTGACCAAGTCTCGCCCGTCATGTTTTAGTCCTTTTTCAAAAACTCAGTTTCGATGATCAGGTCTACTTGATCACCAATTCCAAAATTAATCCAGTTATTCATGCCCCACTCGGACCGCTTAATCGAACCGGTAGCCGAGAAGCCTACATTTTGGACACCTCGGAACGGGCTCTTACGACCGGTGTTATAGGTCACGTTCAAAGTTACAGGCTTGGTCACGCCCGCAACGGTGAGGTCGCCCGTCATCGTGCCGGTGGTAGCCGACGTAGAAGTCAGTTTGGTCGACTTGAAGGTGATGGTGGGGTTGGCTTCGGCCTTGAAGACTTGCTTGGCGATTTCAGCGTCAAACTTGGGCAGGCCAGTATTGACCGAGGTGGCATCAATCGTGATGTCGGCGCTCGATGCGGTTGGGTTTTGTGGGTTGAAATTGATTGTGCCCGAAATCTTGTCAAAGCGGGCCGTATAGGTCGACAGTCCGCTGTGATCGAGGCGCCAGTGGACCGACGTATGGGTTGGTTCAACTTCGTACACGCCTGCTGGCTGGGCAGCCAGATTGGCGGCTTTGGCAGCATCTGCTGCAGGGGTGGCGGCGGTAGCCGTCATGGCGGCAAACGCAATCAAAGTTGCCGGGGCTGCTAGAGCGAGAATAAAAGTGCGACGCATGTCAAATGTCCTTTTAGCTGATTGTCTTGGTCAGCTTGCATCATGGCAAACCGTCTGACACTGCATTAGATAGACGGTATCGGCAGACTTGCCGAGTAGCAAAACCCAAAATATCTGAAACAGTCCGTTGCTTGGATTGATGAAGTTCGTCACCTTGTCACAAACAACTGCCTCTGGGAAAAAGTTCCATGACCTATGCCGCCCCCGTCCGCGATATCCGCTTTTCTTTGGAAGAGATTGCAGGGCTGTCTGCCTTGCGCGAACAAGGCCTGTTTGTGGATGCGAGCGCGGATCTGGTTGAGCAGATTTTGGTTGAAGCGGGTAAATTGGCTAGCGATGTCTTGGCCCCGTTAAACGCACCAGGTGACCGCGCAGGTACCCAGCTTCAGGCCGATGGCACCGTGGTCTCGCCCGAAGGCTTTGCCGAAGCCTATCAACAATTTGTCGAAGGCGCGTGGCTCTCGGTGCCGTTTGATCCAGCGATTGGCGGCATGGGTCTGCCCAAAGGCGTGGCCTTAGCCGTGCATGAGATGGTGCATGCCGCAAACATGAGCTTCGGCCTCTGCCCGATGCTAACTTTGGGCGCGGTAGAAGCCCTTGCGGCCCACGGCACGCCTGAACAACAGGCGCTGTATCTGCCTAAGCTGGTGACAGGCCAATGGTCGGGCACGATGAATTTGACCGAGCCGCAAGCAGGCTCTGACGTGGGTGCGCTGACCAGCCGTGCGGTACCCCACGACGATGGCACCTATAAGATTTTCGGCCAAAAGATTTATATCACTTGGGGTGAGCATGAGATGGCCGAGAACATCGTCCATCTGGTGCTGGCACGCTTGCCTGATGCGCCTGCTGGTGTGAAGGGCATCTCGCTCTTCCTCGTGCCAAAGTTTATCCCGGACGTAGAGGGTAAGCCCGGGGTGCACAATGATGTGCGCTGTATCGGCCTTGAGCATAAGATGGGCATCCACGCTTCGCCCACTTGTACCATGTCCTATGGCGACACGGGTGGAGCAATTGGTTGGATCATTGGCGAGCCCAATAAAGGCTTGACCTATATGTTCACCATGATGAACTCAGCACGCCTGAACGTCGGCCTGCAAGGCGTTGCGGTTGCCGATGCTGCGTTTCAAAAGGCCTATGAGTACGCGATGGACCGCAAGCAGGGCCGAGCAGAGGGCTGGACTGAGGCTGGCCCCAGCCCAATTTTCCACCATGCCGATGTGCGCCGCATGTTGATGACGATGAAAGCCAAGGTCTCTGCGGCCCGCTCGATTTGTCACATGACGGCACTGGCGTCGGATGTATCCGAACATGCGCCAACCCCTGAAGCCCGCAAAATCGCGAAAGCGCGCGAAGAATTACTGACGCCAATCGCCAAGGGCTGGTCGACCGATATGGGCGTGGAAGTGGCGTCACTCGGCGTACAAATCCATGGCGGCATGGGTTTTGTGGAAGAAGGGGGTGCAGCCCAATTCTATCGCGATGCCCGAATTGCCGCGATCTATGAGGGCACCAATGGTATTCAAGCGATTGATTTGGTTAGCCGCAAGCTGACGATGGATGGCGGTGCGCCCATTGCCGCTTTGATCGAAGAGATGCGCGCGACGGCTCTGGCCTGCGAGCAAGCCGGTAATGAGCAGGTTAAATGGATCGGCAAGCGCCTTAGCGAAGCGGTCGATATCTTCTCAGACGCGGCCAATTGGCTGATCCGCGCCCAATCCGGCAATGCCAAGCGCGATGCGTTGGCGGGTGCGACGCCCTTCTTAAAGCTCGCCGGCGATGTCACTGGCGGCTGGACCTTGGCCAAGGGGGCACTGGCCGCCTTGGGCCATCTCAAAGCCAAGTCGGGTGATGCCGCCTATATGACGGCGCGTATCTCGCTGGCAGGCTTCTTTGCCGAAAACGTGCTGGCGCAAGTGCCGGGCCTATTGGCCTCGGTCACTGCGGGTTCGGACGTCTTGTTTGAGCCAGAGATGGACGCTTTGGCTGGCTGATCTGATGGGCTGATTAAGCCGCAGCTTTAGCCGCCAGTTTGCTGGGGTCTTGCACATAAAGACCGCGGCTGCCTGCTACAGGCTTAAAGCTATCGGTTACACCAAGAACGGTTTCAGCCGCACCTAGCAGCAGATAGCCAGCCCCTTCAACTTGTTGGGCCATACGCTCCAGCACCATCTTCTTGGTTGGCATGTCAAAATAAATCAACACGTTGCGGCAGAAGATAACGTCGAACTTGCCGAGCGCGCGGAAGTCGTCGAGCAAATTCATAGTGCGATAGCGGATGTTGGTTTTCAGGCGGTCGTCAATCTTCCACGCATCGCCTTCTTTTTTGAAATGCTTCAACAGCATTTGCACCGGCAGACCGCGCTGGACTTCAAACTGGGTATAGATGCCAGCCTTGGCCTTTTCCAAGCAACGCTCTGAGATGTCGGTTCCCAAAATCTCTAGCTTGCAGCCACCCAACTTCGGACCCAAGGCTTCCGCAATCATGGCCAAAGAATAGGGCTCTTGACCAGTCGAGGCTGCTGCGCACCACACTTTGATGGTACCGCCACGCTTGCGCGCCACCAGTTCTGGCAAGATCGACTGCTCGAAAATGTCAAAAGGCGTCTTGTCGCGGAAGAAGAAGGTTTCATTGGTGGTCATGGCATCCACAACCGATTCAATGAGTTTGGCGTCGCGACGGACGCGGATCGCGCTGATCAGATCATCGATCGAGGCAAAGCCATCCTTGCGGGCAATCGGGGCCAAGCGGCTCTCAACCAAATAGGTCTTGTCGGCTGACAGGACTAAGCCTGAACGTTCCCGCACCATGGTCGATACAAACTCAAAATCGGCGGGCTTCATACACTTACTCCACGCATAACATTCAAGATCGCCGGAGCAATCTGTTGAATAGGCTTACAGGCTGTCGCGAGACCTGCACGGGCAACCGCGCCGGGCATCCCCCAGACAACGCTGGTTTCTTCGTCTTGGGCAATTAATTGTGCGCCCTTGGTTACGAGGGGCTTTGCCCCAAGCAAGCCATCTTGACCCATGCCGGTCAGAATTACCGCCAAGGCTTTCTCGCCATAAGTCTCAGCCGCAGACCGGAACATCGGATCTACCGCGGGGCGGCAGAAGTTTTCCGGTGGGGCGTCGCTCAAAGTGATGCGGGTGACGCTCAAATTGCGACTGATGATCATATGGCGATCACCCGGCGCAATATAGAAGACCCCGGGTAGGGCTTGCATGCCATCACTGGCTTCAACGACCGAAGCCTTGGTCTGCTTGGTCAAATGATCCGCCAAAATTTTCGTGAACATCGGTGGCATGTGTTGGGTGATGAAAACAGGCACACGGAGTTTGCCGGCTAGACCTTCGATCACTTCACGCAAAGCCTCTGGGCCACCGGTGGAAGAGCCGATGAAAATGGCTTCTGGAATGAGTTTGTGGGTGACGGCACGCAGCGTTGGGCCGGCTGTTGCAGCCGCGCGTGCAGCAGACGAACCAGAGACCGCTGAACTATAGGTTTGGCTTAAGTTGGAAGCCGAAACAGCCCGCGCACCCAAACTCCTGACCTTTGCCAAGAGCTCGCGCTTATAGTCGGCAGCGCCTGCCAATTGGCTCGCATCGGGCTTGGGAATATAGTCGGAAGCCCCAGCGGCCAGCGCCTTGATAGTGACTTCTGCCCCACGCTGGGTCAGCGTCGACGCCATAATTACTCGGGCATTCGGCGCGACTTTGCGGATCGCCGGAAGTGCCGTGACCCCATCCATCACTGGCATCTCGATGTCGAGAATGATGAGGTCAGGTTTATATTTCTCGGCGTGATCTACGCCATCCTTGCCGTTGACGGCGGCACCAACAATTTCAATATCTGCTTCCCCAGACAGCCAGCGGGTCACGAGACCGCGAATAACCGCGGAGTCGTCAACAACCAGCACGCGGATTTTACGCGCGGGCGCTTGGCTCGTCAGAGGGTGGGCGGGGGACAGACTCATACGGGCGATACCAAACCAACTTCAGCAAATTTGGATTGCACAATTTCGCTGTCAAACGGCTTCATGATGTACTCATTCGCCCCAGATTCAATGGCTTGGGCGATAGCGGTGATGTCGTTTTCGGTGGTGCAAAACACCACGACAGGCCGGTCACCGCCTGGATCGGCGCGCAAGTGACGCAAGAAATCGATGCCATTCATCACGGGCATGTTCCAATCCAGCAAAATCGCGTCTGGCATGGAGCTGCGGCAGAAGGACAAAGCTTCTGATCCGTCGCCGGCTTCTTCAACGCGGAAGGATAAATCTTCTAGAATACGGCGCGCGACTTTACGGATAACGCGGCTATCATCGACAACAAGGCAAGTCTTCATGATCTTATTTCCTGTTTCAGGCAGTGGCGACGCAGAGGAGTTGGTCAATGTTCAACGTCATCAAAAGGCGGCCTTCCAAGCGATAAACACCTTGGCTGACGTCCTTCCAATTCGGGTTTAAATTCACAGGGTTGGGCTCAAAGTCAGAGTCCGATAGGCGCAGAACTTCGCCGACTGAATCCACAAGGATTCCATAGGCTTCGCCCTGATATTCAACGCCTACAGCCATCATGCCAGCAAAGCCTTGCGGGCGGGCCGGCAGGCCCAAACGGCAGCGTGCGTCAATTGCGGTAACGATCCGGCCCCGCAGATTAAGGACGCCGGCAATCTCTGCCCGTGCGCCCGGGACAGGTGTTAAGCCTTTGAGTGAGAACACATCTTGGATGTCGATCACTTCGACACCGAACAATTGGTCGGCGACATGGACGGTCACAAATTCCTTGGTCCCAGCCTTGGCTAAGGCCAATTCGCTTTCTTGGCGCGTTGCGAGGGCGGTCATGCTGCGATCTCCAAT
Source organism: Aquidulcibacter sp. (assembly GCF_049239865.1). Lineage (NCBI taxonomy): Bacteria > Pseudomonadati > Pseudomonadota > Alphaproteobacteria > Caulobacterales > Caulobacteraceae > Aquidulcibacter > Aquidulcibacter sp. The sequence continues at coordinate 38,587 of NZ_JBMLTR010000214.1, read as the reverse complement.
TTGGCGGCGTTTTCGACAGCGGCAATCAGGCTATCGCGGTCGGACTTGCGAACCAGTGAGGCAAAGCCTGTCGCATCGGCATCAGGGGAGCCAGACAGCGCCACAATACTGGTGCCGGCGAGGCGATCATCGCTCAACAAGCGCCTTGCGGAGGCAACATCGACATCAATGTCGGTCAGCACAGCAGAAGGCTTGCGGTATTCAGCGCAGACCAGAGCGGCAGAAACCGTATCCACAGCTTCAACTTCATAGCCCGCAGCGCGCAAGAGCGGCGACAACAAATTGCGGAAGAATGGGTTGCGTTCTACCAAGACGATATGCTTGGCTGGCTTATTGACGCCTGGATCGTCCCAATTCGTCAAGGCAAGGCTCAGATAATGGCTGACGTCGAGAACTTCGGTGGCTTTGCCTTTGAGGACAGCAACACCCAACAGGCCTGGACGTTCTGCAGCCAATTCAATGTCGAGTGCCTCGTCGACGATGTCGACAATCTTATCGACAGCCATACCTGCCGCCAGTCCATTATAGGTAAAGACCAAAACGGGCTGGACGCCAGTAGTGGCGATCGGGGCATAGGGGTCTGCGGCGACAATCGGCATCAGCTCGCCACGATATTGCACCAAAGTGCGGCCATCGCCTTGCTCGAAGCTGGTTGCGTCCAATTCCTCAAGGCGCGTCACCAAGGAAAGCGGTACGGCCTTGGGCTGTTCGCCTCCGGCTTGGAACACGATCATCGAGGTGGTTTCAGGGCGCTGACCGCGCTTTTTCTGAACGGCCTCAACAGCTTCTTCAACAACTTCCTCGGCTTGGCCGACGCGGCGATAGACGGCACCTGGGTCGATGATCATGATGACCGAGCCATCGCCCAAAATGGTTGCGCCTGAGAAAGTGCCTACATCGCCCAAAGCCTTGGACAATGGTTTCACCACAATTTCTTCAGTGTCGAAAACTTCATCGACAACCACGCCAAACAATTGACCCGAATGCTGCATCACCACAACAAAGGCAGAGCTCGTCTCGTAAGCAATCGGATCGAGCGGTGGCACGCCCAAAACTTCAGACAGATCCACCAATGGCAACAAGCGGTCGCGCAAGCGCAGGACGCGTGCAGAATTGAGAACTTCAACCTTGTGCTCAGACGCACCACCCGCACCCACCAGTTCCACAATCGACAATTGCGGGATGGCGAAGCGTTGTTGGCGTGAGCCGACAACAAGAGCCGACACAATCGCCAAAGTCAGCGGGATTTTGATGAAGAACTTGGTGCCGCGCCCTTCGGTCGATTGCAGATCGATGGTGCCGCCAATCAGTTCGATATTGGTACGCACCACATCCATACCGACGCCACGGCCAGAAATGCTGGTAACTGCGGCGGCAGTCGAGAAGCCGGGGGCAAAGATGAAGCGATGGATCTGGGAGTCAGACATGGTCCACGCCAGCTCTTCACTGACCAAGCCATTCTTAATGGCTTTGTCGCGGATGCGTGCTGTCGACAGACCAGCTCCGTCGTCGGAGACTTCAATGACGATATGACCGCCTTCATGATAGGCGTTTAGGCGGATCGAGCCCATTTCGGACTTCCCAGCCGCAACCCGAGCTGCTGGGGCCTCCAGACCATGGTCGCAAGAATTGCGGATCATGTGGGTCAGGGGGTCCTTGATTAATTCCAAGACTTGACGATCCAGTTCGGTCGCCTCGCCATCCATGATCAGATCGATCTTCTTATTCAGGTCGCGCGCGGCATCGCGCACAATACGGGGCAGCTTCTTCCACGCCGAGCCAATCGGCTGCATGCGCGTCTTCATGACGCTATCTTGCAATTCAGCGGTGACGGCGGACAGGCGCTGCAACGGTCCCTTAAACTCGCTGTCGGTGGTATTGCGCACCATTTGCATCAGCTGGTTGCGGGTCAGCACCAGTTCGGAAACCATGGTCATCAAGGTTTCGAGCACTTCGACATTGACGCGAATGGTCTGGTTGGACGAAACCGCGCCACCTTTGGCGGCCGCATCGTCTTCATCTTCTTTGATCGCGCGCATTTCAGGTGCGGCACGGCGCTCTACAGCCGGTGCAGGGGGCTCAATGGCGACAGGGGCGTCAGCAACAGGTGCTGCGGCCACGCTCGCAACGGGCTCAACCTCATCATCTGGCGTTGCCGACATGAAGGCCGCTTCCAATTCGGCCAACGAAACTTCGCCGGGGCGCAATTCGCGGCCCAAATCTGGATCCCACCGTAGCCCGGTTGAGGCGGCGGGGGCGGCTTCAACGACTGGGGCTGCAACGGGCTCTGGTGCTGCAACTTCCACGACAGCTGCGGGCACGCTGGGGGCTGGATGACCTTCAGCCGCTAGTTCCAGGGCGCCAATCAAAGCGCTGTCATCGCCTTCAGGTTCAGAACCGGTTGCTTCCAGTTCTGCCAAAATTTCTTTGATGCGGTCGATGCTTTCAAGAACCAATTGTACTTGGTCCGGGGTCGCAACCAAAGTTCCGTCGCGAAATTTGCCTAAAAGCGTTTCACCGGCATGGGCAACAAATTGTAAGCGGGGCAGACCCAAAAAGCCGCACGTGCCTTTGATGGTATGTACCAACCGGAAGATACTATTCAGGGTATCGCCATCGGTCGGATCCGCTTCAAAAACAACAAGCTGAGTATCGACGGTTTCTAGGAATTCATTTGTCTCAGTTATGAATTCGCCCAGTAGTTCATCCATAAGTCCAGCCCTTTGCCGACGCGTTGTATCTGACGCTTCACGCCAATCATCTGCACACAATGACGGCGGACGGTTAAGACAGGACTAAATTTTGAGCAAAAGTGCAGTATTTATGCGGCTATGCGAACAATAAGTTCAACACGTTCTTCGCTTTCACGAGCGGCGAGTTCGGCGCGGGCCCCAGAAGCTGTAATAAAGGCCAAATAAGGTTGGACAGAGCGGCCATCAAAGCCACCCTCAGGCATTTCACCTGCCAAGCCTGCGCGCACAGATGGCTTCAGAGTTGCTCGCGGCCCGGTCGCAATAACATTTAGGGTCAATTTATCGTCTTCTTGCCCGCCCGTAACTTCCAATTGGCCGCCACGCGGCAGGCAATCGAGGCCAACAAGGATCAAATTCATCAGGATTCTGGCCGCTGCCCGCGGGGCGGATTGAACCTCTAGCGTCCAAACCAATTGTGGCTTCTGGCTTTCTACAAACCGCTTGGACAATTCGCGCAGCTCGCCCAGATCAGCCGTGCCAACACCAGTGGTGCCAGCGCCGAAGGTAGCGCGCATGAACTCAAGCTTCACAGCAGCTTGGCCAGCAGACGTCCGGATCAAATCCATCGCCTGCTCGCGCATGTCTGCACCGTGGTCATCGTCGAGAATATCCAACGCCGTCGTTAAGGCGGAGATGGGCGACACGAGATCATGACAAATCCGTGAGGAAATGAGAGCGACGAGGGTTGAGGCATCCATAAGCATGCGCCCTCTCTGCCCCGATTCGGAGCGAAGCGGTCAGAAGAGCGCATTAGCTGGCGAAAAATCGCGAATAGCCCCCAAAATGCCACCTACAACATCTGGTGTTATCAACATGTAGAGGGGAGCCCATATTTGTGGAAAACCCTATCACTAGCACTTGTGTTAATAAGTCGTGAAGCTACTATGGGTGGGCACTCAATTAGCTGGCCTTCAAGGCTGGGCACAAGATATGGGGATATTCATGACCAACGGCTGGACGGATGATCGCGTCACCCTACTCAAGAAGTTGTGGACAGATGGGCTTTCGGCCAGTCAGATCGCCAAGCAATTGGGCGGTGTGACCCGCAATGCCGTCATTGGCAAGGTCCATCGCTTGGGTTTGGCGGGTCGGGCTGCACCTTCGCGTCCGATCAAGCGCATTCCGGTGCCAACCGCGCGTCCGCGTCCGGTTTTGGTCGTGCCGCCGCATGTGGCATCCAAAGTGGAGTCCGCGGTTAAGGCCTTGGCCCCAGCAGCACCCGCGCCCATCGTAAAACCGGTGGCAAAGCCAGTTACCCCGCCACAAAAGCGCGGCGATCTGATTGGTGTGCTGCAATTGGGCACCAATATGTGCAAATGGCCCATCGGCGACCCCGGTGACCCAGACTTTGGCTTCTGCGGTGCGCAATGCAGTTCCGGTGCGGTCTATTGCACCGAACATGCGGCTATCGCGTTCCAGCCCGCCCTCAGCCGTCGCCAAGGTGGCAATAAGGAAGATCGAGCAGCGTCCGAAGTCCGCCGTCTGGCGCGTTTGGCTAACTTCTAAGTCAAGTTAGTTGGCCTTCATCCGATAAGGCGCGAGTGTTGTTTCCAAGGTAGACTGAAGATTGATTGCTTGTTGCACATCTGCAGCAAGCAATTTTTCCAAAGGATGCGGTGGACGTGACGCCTTGGTATTCAGCTCTTGCAGCACGAACTCAATTGCACCGATAAGCTTATGAAAACGGTCCCCGACTACCGGTTCATGGTGGGCAAGTCGATTACGCATTTGATAGACGATTTCGAGCTGTGCGGACACCTGCGCACGCTTTAGATTTTTGTTCGGAAATGTCCGCTTTAGTGTTGTGCGCCAAAGTTGATGCTCATATTCAGCTGAATACAGGCGCTTCCAGAACGCGAACGTAAGCTCGGCAATGATTTTGCCGTCTGAAACGGGAATATTCTCTCGCTTCTTTTGTACGTACTTAAATGGCTTGATGTCTTTAGGCTTGCCGTTGGGAAAGACTTTGGCCTTCAGGACCGCTTTCTCAGCTTGGCTCTTCTTCGCGTATTCTGATCGTTTAGCACTATCGAGTGCCATGATGATCTTTTTGCGATCGCCGTCTCCTAAGGTCAGCGTAACTGGGGGCTGCTGCAGCCAATTGGCAGCTTCAAAATGACGCATGATGTTCGTGTAAATCGTGTTTCGCAAAGCGATCTCGATCGTTGCAACAATCTTGATGAGCTGACTGTTCAACGCCAGTGTGTCTTGATGGATTTGAATGGCAACTTCCAAATCCCCAGTCAGTCTGAGGAGTTTATCAAGCCGTTCTGCTGAAATGAAATTCGCAAGATGGTCAATTTCTTTGATCGTCACTTCTCTTGACATAGTGCGTTCAGAATCCTATATCTAAAGGTGCAAAGTCGGGACCCACATCGGCAGTCGCTTCGGCGCAACGGATGCTCGACTTCTCACTTAGAAAAGGCACCTTCACGGGTGCCTTTTTTGATTTTCATACGCACTTTGGTTTGTCTCCCAGAAGGGCGATACTCAGTACGCGCCAAAGGAGACGTCGAGATTTAATGCACATTTCTTCTCAGAAACCAACAAAAAAGCCGTGCCCTCACAAGAGGACGCGGCTTTTTTCTCAAAAATGGGTGGTGGCGCTTACTCTTCGAGTAGGCGACGCGCGATGACCTGGGCTTGGATTTCGCCGGCCCCTTCAAAGATGTTGAGGATGCGTGCGTCTGCCAACACGCGGCTGACGGGATATTCCAGCGCAAAGCCGTTGCCGCCATGGATTTGCAGAGCGTTGTCGGCCGCAGCCCAAGCCACGCGAGCTGCCAGAAGTTTCGCCATGCCGGCTTCCAAGTCACAGCGCTTGTCTTCATCCTTTTGACGGGCCGCAAAATAGGTCAATTGCCGCGCGCCCAAGATTTCTGCTGCCATCTGCACCAGCTTATTGTGCACACGCGGGAACACAAAGATCGCAGCCCCGAATTGTTGCCGGTCGAGCGCATAGCTAAGGCCCAGATCAAGGGCGTTTTGCGCCACGCCGATGGCGCGTGCGGCGGTTTGGATGCGCGCGCTTTCAAAAGTGGCCATCAAATGCTTGAAGCCCATGCCTTCAACGCCACCCAACAGGTTCTCAGCTGGAACTTTGAACGCGTCAAAGCCCAACTCATATTCCTTCATGCCGCGATAGCCCAAAACCTCAATCTCGCCGCCCGTCATGCCGTCTGCGGGGAAGGGCGTTTCATCGGTTCCACGTGGCTTGGGAGCCAAAAACATCGACAGGCCGGAGAAATTATCCGTCTCAGGCTTGGTGCGGGCCAGCAGGGTCATCATGTCGGCACGCGCCGCGTGTGTGATCCAGGTTTTATTACCGGTGATTTCCCAATGGCTGCCCTTGTTTTCGCCACGCGTGCGCAAAGCGCCAAGGTCTGAACCGGTATTCGGCTCTGTGAAAACAGCGGTCGGCAGGGTCTCCGCCGAAGCAATCCGAGGCAACCAGTAGTTTTTCTGGTCATCTGTGCCGCCCGTCAGAATAAGTTCTGCTGCGATCTCCGAGCGGGTGCCAAGTGAACCCACACCAATATAGGCGCGTGACAATTCTTCCGAGACGACACACATGGCGGTCTTGCCCATGCCAGATCCGCCAAACTCTTCCGGGATGGTCAGGCCAAAGACGCCCAGATCGGCCATCTCTGTCAGTACGGACATCGGGATCAATTCGTCGCGCAAGTGCCAGCCGTGCGCAAAGGGGGCGACTTTTTCTTGGCCAAAGCGGCGGAAGGTGTCGCGCACCATTTCATAGGTTTCGTCCAGACCTGTGACTTCAATCGTGCCCTTGCCTTGGGCTTGGGCGACTAGGTCGGCGGTGCGGGTTTTGAGTTCTTGCGTTGCGGCCGCCAACAGCGCAGCACTAGCTGGGCCAGACAAGGCCTCTTCCACAATGGCTTCAAGGCCCAATTCGGCGGGGCGAATGGTTTCGCCCTGGTTCATGGAAATCCCGCCCTTTAGGTCACCCAGATAGCTGGAGAATAAGAGGCAGGAGAGGGCGGATTCTGTTTCGCCAAACAAACCTTCCTCTTGGAGTTTCACAGCCCAATTGGCCACTTCGCGCAGGGTCTCAACATAGGTCGCGACCCAAGCAAGCCCATGCACGATGTGCTGCTCTTGGTCGATCAGCTTCCGGTCAATCTTGCCAGTGGGGGCCACGCGCTTGCGCACAAAGGCCAATGCCGCCGTCTTAATGGGCGATAAGGCTGCCGCACTATCACCCAACAAGGCAGGAACGGTCTGAGGGGATAGGTCCAGGGCGAGCGTTGGCGTGGAAGCGTTCATGGTGAGACTCTCTGATTTCGCATATGCAGCATGACATAGCGCACGCGCGGCAGAAGGCAAAGGCTAATTTTAGCCCTGTCTGCGCAGTATTTTTCTAATTTGAGAGCTTACATCCCCAAAATGGGGATATCATTTTCCAGAAGAGCGCGGTCTGCCGTAAAAATAACCCTGCTGGCCGATCACGCCAATCTCACGCAGGGCTTCGGCCTCTTCCGCTGTTTCCACACGTTCAGCCACGGTTTCCATGCCGAGGCCACGGGCAAGCTGATCAATTGCAACCACAAAAGCGCGACTATCTTCTCGCGATTCAATGTTCTTCACATAAGCGCCGTCGATCTTGATCTCATCGAGGGGGAGGGCGCGGATCGAGCGGAACGATGTGTGGCCTTCGCCAAAATCATCCAAAGCCAGGCGGGCACCCGCCGCGCGAACAGAGTGCCCAAATCTCGCGGCGGCATCCAAATCATGGATCGCAATCGACTCTGTGATCTCGACAGTTAGTCGGTCAGAGATAGCCTGATTGTAGCTCAGAATGTCGAGATAATCGCGACAAGCTGACGAATCCGCAATCGTGCCTGCCGACACATTGATTGCCAACTTGATCGTATCTTCGCGCGTCAAGGCACTCAAAGCGAGGTTCAGGGTTTCGATATCCAATTCCCCAACCAAGCCAGCACGCTCTGCTGCGGGGATAAAGTCGATTGGCGCGACAACCCGCCCATCAACTTGGATGAGGCGCGATAAACACTCCCACCGCACGACTTGATTATCGGCTGTTGAGATGATGGGCTGACGGAATAGGCACATACGGTTATCTGCCAAAGCCGACTTCAGCATCATCGTTTCAGGATCATTGGCAGCCCGCGGGATAGGCGGGACATATTCCGGAGCAAGGGCCATGATCTCGCGGAACACAATGATCTGGTGCGCAACATTGGCGATGACTTCCAAATTGCTGGGGCGGCGGATCGTCACGGGATGACCGCGACGCAGTGCTTGGAAAGCTGCACCTTCGACCGCTAAATCGAGTTCATCAAAATGGGCGGGCGGTCGATCCACTTGTAGAAAAACCGCCGCTTTGACAGGGTCTACCCACGACAAGCCGCCCATTTCGTCAATCTTGCAGGCCGTTGCATGCAGCAGGCTAAGCGCATCTTCAGCCGGACTGACGGTGGCATCAAGCAAGGGTTCAGGGTGGATCGAGTGGACCATCCGCATACCTCTGACCTGTTTTCCCTGAAAAGAGAAGTCCTAATTTGCCCCCCGATCGTCGCTAGCGCTTGGCTGCAGGCTTTGGCCGGCCACCCGCACGTTCCGCTGCTTTCACCGAAACTTGGCTCGGGAGTGGCACGATGCTCAAGGCTGTTTCGACCGCTGCCAACGGCACTTCAGGCGGTGTTAGCCAAGGAAGCCCAGTCTTTTTAACGCTCGCACTGGTAGCCTCTAGGTCTGAGGGTTTCAAAATGCCGGTGATGGCCGATAGAGCAATGGTGGCCGCTTGCAAGTCATGCACGGCCCGGGCTTGCGCCAATTGAGCCTCTAACAATTCCTGCTGCTGAATCAGCACATCGAGGGTCGTCCGGAGCCCAACCGATTGTTCAAGTTCTGCCCCTTCAAAGGCAATCTGGGCGGCTTTGACCTGCTCAGCGGAAGCGCTAACTGCGATACGGGCCACACGGGCTTGGTGCCAAGCATTGGTCGTTCGTTCAGAAATTTGCCGTTCGCCGTCGACGGCTGAGAAGCGGGCGGCATTAGCATTGCCCAAAGCCTCAGTTATCCGCGAACTGGCGAGACCACCTGTGAAGATGGGTACCGACAGCCGTGCGGTGACGGCCGTGTTGCCGCTTCGATTGCCGTCAAAGTTTGAATCCACAGCCCAAGCTTGGCTGGCTTGAATGGTGATCTTGGGCCGGTTTTCTGCCTCAATCACTTTGGCCCCGGCCATCGCGATTGTCTCGCCCAAGCGGATGGCGGCAAGGTCTGGATTGTTCGCCCGCGCTAATACGAGCGCTTGATCGAGGCTGGCAGGGCCGACCACTTCTTTGATCTCCGGTGTCAGATCGGTGGGCGCTTGCCCAATCAACCGCTCAATCGCGGACCGGCTAGCGTCGACTGCCGCTTCGGCAGCGGCTAGCGCCGTCTTGCTCGCCGCTTGGCGGGCTTCGACTTGGGCGACATCGGTCTTGGTGACATCGCCAACATCAAAGCGCACACGCACCGCTTCTAGCTGACGGTTAAGGGCGGCCAGGTTCTGGCGGCGAATTTCCACCGCGCGCAAGTCTCGACGCAGATCGGCATAGGCGATGACCACATCGCGCATGACAGCCAATTCACTGCCAGCCAAACGTGCATCGGCTTGGGCGATCTGAGCTTCAGCGAGGCTCATCGCGGCCTTTACCCGGCCAGCGAGCCAAATCGGCTGTGACGCGGAAATGCCGTAAGTCGTTGGGGTCGTGTCTGAGGCCAGACGGCTGGAGATCACACCGGTTGAACTGATGGACCGGGTCCAGGATTCCTGCTGGCCATAAGTGGCCTCACCGCCAATTTGCATGCGTCTTTGAGCAACTGCTTGCACCCGCCTCTGGCCAAGCGCGCGCAAGTTGGCGCGCTGACTTTCAAGGCCGGGATTGGTTTGCAGCGCCATGGTGACGGCCTCTGGCAGCGTCTGGGCGGCGGCCGGGGTCGAGATGGCGGCCAAAATGGCAAGCGATAGACTGTAGCGGATGGCGTTTCTTTTTTTGGTCATGGTTCGAGCATCTTTGCTTCTGTGCACCACAGAGTGTGGCGGGGGAGGGAGCACACGCGGCTGATTTTTGTGCCTTGCAGAGTGGACTTAGCATGACTTTGAATCTTGTCATGCTTTAACCTTATTCAGTTGACAATTGTCGGTTGGTTGATTGGCCCTCTCGTCTTGTTCACAACTAATTGAGCGCAAAATCACGCGTTTGGCTAGATGGCAATTGACCAGTTGACCAGAGTGGCCACACAATGGGCCTGTGTTAGGTCAAAATGGCTTGTGGAAACAAAGCGAGCCGACGTTGTTACGTCTACAGAGGGCAGATTGAGATCCATGATGGACGATGAGACTTTGAACACGATTACGTCCAAGAGCACAGGCGAAACGGCCGCTGAATACACATCCTGTAGCCTCCGGCGACGGGATATGATGCGCGGCTTAGTTTGGCCCGGTGTCTGCGCAGCAGGCCTCTCAAGCTTTGGCGCAAGCTCTGCTTGGTCGCAGTCACGGGGCACACCAAAGAATACCGAACGCGGTTTCAATCCGATGACCTGGCTCAATCGGGGTCGGGATAGCTTTGAGATCGTCTATGAAGCCTCTACCGGCGTGGTTGCCGCCCGCATGCGTGACTTTTCGATCCGCGCGCCGGATGGCAATATGTGTCATACCCGTATCGCGTATCCGGTGACCGTGTTTGACCGCATGCCGCTGATCATCTTCTGCCCGGATGCAGGGTGTAAAGGTGCCATGTATGATCCCTTGATCGGTGCATTGGCTGCTAGCGGCTATTTCGTGATTGCGTTGGATGATTCGCGGGCGGTCGCGCTGAAGGCCGGCGACGGCACAAAATTGATCGCCAATTCCCCGCAATTACGCCCACCAAATCTTGCTGAAGCCCGTTTCTTGATCGATATGTCGTCTGAGGCAGCCCAAGTTTTGGGCCCCCGCGCCAATCGCGTGGATGCGTCGCGTGTCGGCGTGGCTGGCCATGGAGAAGGGGCGTGGATGGCGCTTAGCCTAGCAGGTTGGGGGTCAAGCAATTCAGAAGTGGCGAACACGCGCGACGGGCGCGTTATGGCAGCCTTCGTGCTTTCACCGACCCCACTAGAAGACAATGCACGGATTGTGAATGGCGTGCCCGATGGCGGGGCCTTGGCACTTTTAGCGGGTCCTCAAGGGGCAATGCCACAAGCATTGCCGGGCTGCGGCCTTATCGCCTTAAGTCTGCCTGCTCGGTCGAGCACATTTGGCGGGCTAATTGGAAACCCGACTTCGTCGCGGCGCAACGTGGTTGAGCCTAAGCCTTTGGCAGCCGCGGTTGCCGCAGCTTCGATCTTCTTTGATTGGGGCCTAAAACGGCAAGGTGATCGCAAGCGCACCCTGCTGGGGTTGGATGGGCGGGTCGTTGAAGGCCTTAGCCAACCCCTGCAACTCAGCCGGTCATAGGCCGCCCTGTGCTATCTTCGGCTGCTATTTGATGGGACACCATGCGCTTTTCGGCATCAATTCAGCACCCTTTAAGTTCATTGCGATAATCGGAACTGCAAAAATTCCGCTTGCCTAGTGCGAAAGCAAGGCAATGCTCTTAAATAAGCGGGTCTCAACCCGATGGGCGAATTGTGCAGACCAAGGTTGATGGGGAGGCTTTAGGCCAATGAGTGATGATGCAAATGCCACCAAAACACCTGTCGTCGATACGGTGTCGGCAGAAGCCGTGCTGCCTGAGATCAAGGTTGAGTCCAAGGATTTAACCCGGATTCGCGGCCAGTTATCTCTAGACGACCGGGCCTCAATCGCCACATTCGGCGATAATGCACAGCGTAATGTCGTCGCTTATGCCGACCGAATTCTGGCTCAGACGCAGAACCGCGAATTGGGCGACACCGGTCGCCTGTTGACCGACATCATCGCCAAAGCCAAGGGCCTTGATCCCGCGGCCATGCAGAAGAAGGGCTTCTTCGGCAAATTGTTTGGTGGTGCTAAAGCCGAGATCGAAAAATTCAAAGGCAAGTTTGAAGACGTTGCCAGCCAGATTGATTCCATCGGCATTCAATTGGAAAAGCGCAAAGACGGCCTTCGCCGCGACATTGCGGTGATGGACGATCTGCATGAGCAGACAGCCGCCTCCATCGCCCAACTCAGCGCCTATATTGAAGCAGGCGAGGCTTTTGCTGCCGAGATCAAAGCCACGCGCTTGCCAGAGTTGAAGACCATTGCAGACGAAGCCTTGCTGACGGGCGACGGCCTGATTGAGGCGCAAGCCTATCGTGACGCCCAGCAAGCGATGGAGCGCTTGGAAAAGCGCATCTTCTATCTGAGGCAGGCCCGCCAGATCGGCATTCAACAATTGCCGCAAATCCGCATTGTGCAAGCCGGCGATGAGACCTTGGTCGAAAGCTTGCAGGCTTCAACCCGCCTGACCATCCCCTTGTGGAAGCAGAAGATGGTGCTGCTCTTGGGGCTGCGCCGCCAAGAAGACGCATTGGCCATGCAAAAGGCTGTGACCGATGCCACCAATGAGATGCTGCGCCAAACGTCCTCGATGATGAAAGAGCAAGCCATCGCGATTGAAGAGCAATCTCAGCGCGGGATCGTGGACTTGGAAACCTTGGAACAAGCCAATCGCGACTTGATCGACACGATCTCAGGGGTTCTTTCGACGCAAGAGGAAGGCCGTCAGAAGCGCGCCATGGTCGAAAAGCGCATGGATGAAATGACCCAAGAATTGCGGCAAGCTTTGGTGCAAGGGCGCGTGACCTAATTCATGTCCCGTCGCCGCTCGAAAGACTGGATGAAAGAGGAGTTCGCCGTTCGCATCCGGTCGCCTCAATCCTTCGGTGTGATTGCGTTCTGGTTCTTCATCTGGGCCATTTGTAACTTCAATCCGTGGGTAGGTTTCGGCCTGTTCTTTGCCGCTGGTGGCTCGCTTGGCTTCTTTGGTGGCAAGCGTGACACCGTGGATGATTTGTGGGGTTACGACGGTACCGATGATTATTTCGATGAGGACGAGGATGGTCGGCCGCGTCGTCAGGGCGGCGAATCTGAAGCTGCGGCGCGGGCTCGGGCCAATGGCGAGGCTTTGCCCGAACCTGAAGCACCGCCTAAGCTGCATCAAGCCGTGATTGCCGATGCCAAACCTTCGCTGGTGCGGCTAGAGGCTGCAGCCGGTGTGGCGGAGGGTGAACTCGGCGCGCGCTTGCGCAATATGGTCGCACGCGTGAAGGAAGTCGAAATGGGTCTCCGACACGACCCGTCGAAACTGTCCGATGTCCAGCGTCTTTTCACCTATTATCTGCCCGCAACCGCCGATCTTTTGGGCGCGCGTGGCGCGGTGGCAGGTGGCGCAGATCCCACGCGCTTGGCTGAAATTGATACCATGATTGGCAAGCTCGATCTTGCCTATACTGACTTCGCCAGTCGACTACGCGGCCATGATGCCCGCAGCCTCGAGATTGATATGCGCCTGCTCGATCAATCCCTAGACGACGAATTCGCCCACAAGACAAAGGGCTAAGAGATGGCAAAGCCGCCGTCTAACCCGAACAAGCCCCGCCGCGGCGGGGCCGGGACATCGTGGTGGGTCATTTTTGGCTCGATGGCCGCTTCCTTGGCTGTTGGCGGCGCGCTTCTCGTGGAAGTGCGCTCCGGGCCAATTGTGGCAGGGCTGGTGGCGCTGTCGCTCTATGGCTTTCTAACAGTTGGTTTACCGCGCCTGTTCAAGGGCAAAGCCGCTTCAGAAGCGGCCAGCCCGCCTGAGCTGGACCCCGAAGATGATGACCCCCGCCACGCGCTCATGGTCGAGGCACACCAGCATTTGATGAGCATCCGCGCCGCAATCCCCGCCGTGCCACTGGAAGTGGGCCATGTCCTCGATGCTTTGGTGCGCCACGGGCTGACGATTTTGGATACGGTGGCGAGCCAGCCAGAAAAGCTGAACCCCATTCTGCGCTTCTTCACTTATTATCTGCCTGCTACGGGCGATCTGGTTTCAGACCGCTTAAAATTAGAGGCCCATGCCGGCCAGGCCCGCTTGGCCGAAATCGACCAGACTTTAGCTCGCCTGCAAGAGGCTTTCGCCAGCTTTGAACGCGCCGTGGTGGAGCCGGACCTCGCCTCGGTCGATCTGGACATTGAGCTTTTGGACCGCGCCTTAAAGGATGATCTGGCCCCGAGGTGAGGGCGTATCTTATTCTTTTTGGGACCTAATGCGCCCATTCGCCTGCCGATCTCAGCTTTATGCTCTGTACGCGACGAAGTTCCGACTTGTGTGCTCGGCACTATATTTCGGCTTTTTTAATCGCCATTTTACACTTACTCGCTAGGTACAACAGGTTCTGTTTGAGGAAAAACGCTGATGTCGAATCCCTGTCTGAAATGTCCAACGGACCAAAGCTGCTGTCGAGAACTTCATGGTCTGAAAGTGAATGATGCAGAATTCAAACAGCTCTTTGAGGGCAAAAGTGAGCACCTAACTGTTCTGCAGAAAGGCAAGCTCTATGAGATATCTTCTCACGGCAGTGGCCCGTGTCCGCATTGGGACCAACAATGCCAAGTCTATGGCAAGCGCCCCATGGATTGTGACCTTTATCCCTACACAATGGGCAATGTGTTTGAAGGGGAGGGAGAGGTTTATGCGACCTATCATAGCCGGACTGAATGTCCTTTGACGGCTGAGCTCCTAGGCCCTCGCGAGGCCGCAGAGGCCCTGATACGAAACTTTCTGAAAGACACCTATGGCGAACACTGCAAGATCACGGTGCGCTATGATGAAGGGGCAGCGAGAATTTATCATCTTGCGCGCCGTGCCGCTGCCAAGGCAAAGCGCCTAATGTTTGCTGACAAGCCATAAGCGAACCGGCAATCACTGCACGCCCGACTGGTACAATAAGCGTGATTTCCAATTCGAGCCGATTGCTCTAGATTGAGACCATGCCAATCTTGATCATCCTTGGAATTCTAGCACTTTTGGCCTTGATTTTCGGCCCTCAATATTGGGTCAAGAGCATTATGGCGCGCCACGCCACCGACAGACCGGATTTCCCCGGCAGCGGGGGCGAACTTGCCCGTCACTTGCTCGATGAAGCAGGCTTGGCCGATGTTGGCTTGGAAGAAACACCGCCTGGAACGGATCATTATGATCCGATTGCCCGGGTTGTGCGGCTGTCGCCCAGTAATTTTCACGGCCGCTCGGTCACGGCTGTGGCAGTCGCTGCCCATGAAGTTGGCCACGCCGTCCAGCACCGTGATGGTGATCCGTTCTTAGTGACACGCACCAAATGGGCTGGGGGGCTGGCAGGCCTCGACAAGGTGGCCTTTTGGATGCTGATCTCCATTCCGTTGATTGGCATTCTCATTAAGTCACCCGTCATCGCCATGCTACAAATCGGGGCGCTTGTCGTGCTGATGAGCGGGCGGGTGTTGATGCATGTGCTGACCTTGCCAATGGAAATCGACGCCAGCTTTAAGCGCGCCCTACCTGTTTTGGAGCATGGCGGTTTCTTGCATGAAGACGATCTTGCTAGCGCCCGTCAGGTGCTGAAGGCCGCGGCCGGGACTTATGTTGCCAGTGCTCTGGCCACCTTATTGGATGTGATCCGTTGGATCCGGTGAAGGCCAAGCCGCAATGCCTTCTGCCAGAGCAATGACGCCGACTTACGGCCCTGACGGGATCAAGGTGATTTCTGTTTGGCGTCCGTCGATGTAGCGCACGTTTGTCCCATCAAAGAAGGCGTTCTCTTCCGCCCGGAAATCAACGCGCTGACCGTCCCACTCGGGCACTGCGGCAAAGTTTGTCAGCTCAATTGACCAAGCCGTATTAGCGGCAATCAAGCCGTTGCCGCGTGGATCAGCCTTCTGATTGTCCCAAAATCCGATGGAGGGACCCGCTCCGTGACCATGTAAGCCAATCGGGTGCGAGTAAATTGATGGATCAAGACCTGCTGCAACCGCTTCTGCCCGCGCCAGCGCCAGCACGTCGTTGCCACTGCGCCCGACTGCGAACTGGCGGGTGAGCATATCCTGCAGACGGTTGCTGTTCGCCAGCCCCTGCCTGAGGCCTGCAGGTGCCTGGCTTTCGCCCGGCTTCAACACATAAGCCAGATGCTGCATATCGGTATTGAGCCGAAGGTAGGTGATGCCAAAATCTGTCCATAACAGATCGCCAGGCAAGATCACTTCGTTGCCTTCAAGCATACCTTTGGCACCCTTGCGCTGGATCCCGACGGACGGGTGGAACCAGGGATCAAGGCCAAGTTGAAGCAACCGGTCGCGATACCACCACTGAACCTGTTCCGCAGTCGTCACGCCCGGGGTGATAACCGACCGCGAAAACGCTTCGCCGATCAGCTGATGGGCTGTGCGCATCAGTGTGGGGTAGATCGCCATCTCTGAAGGGGTACGCGTTTCGAGCCAACGGATTGCGAGCGTCTCGCCACTGACGATCCGGCCATGCAAAGGCTTCGGCAAAGCGGCCCTGAACTTCTCATACTGACTGAGCGTCATACCATCGGCAAACTGATAGAGATCAGACGTGTTGATCGCAATTTTTGTCGGATTACGTTTGGCTATGATGTCTGCAACGGCCTGCCACTGATCCGGCTGTTTACTGGGGTCCCAAGCCGGCGCGAACAAGCCGCCAAGCCCATAGCGGCTGACGGTCAGACGCTCAATCGGCTTCCCATTGCCCGGGTCGTAGAAGATCAGAATTGTCCGCCGACGTGCATGCATATTTTCGGCATCCAGCATCGACGCAACCACCGGCTCTTCGAAATATTCACGCGCCACGAGAAGCCATAAATCGATGCGTTGCTCGCGCATGATCACGGGAATGATCGTCTCAAGCCGCTCAGCTAAAATACGGTTTTCGGTGCTCGCTCTCTCACGTGCGTTGAGTATTGGGGGCATCGCGGGTGAGCCTTGGGTAGCTTCACTCGTCGCGGCAGGTTTTGGTGTAGCGGCACTAGGTAGTGCCATAAATGCCGCAATCAGCGCCGCCAGAAACACTCTTTTCATTGCCATCCTGCCCCCCAAACACGTGTATTGACGCTATCCGATCGTGGCGCAAGCATCAAATGCGAGCCTCAATGCCTATCGTCCATCGCTAGCATCAGTAGCAATCGGGTGGATTTTCCTTGGTTTCATTGGTTTTTCCACATCGCGCCATTCATCGAGTGACTGCGCGTGGCAATGACTGACTATGGCCGAAAGCGGAAGGGCGGCTTTGAGGGCGTGTGGGGGCGAAAGCGGACGCTCAACTGGACATCAAAAGCAAACTTCGACCTCTTGACCCCGCTACGAAAATCAGGAGCAGGATTCAATTTGGATTCCCGCGC
The DNA here is from genome assembly GCF_049239865.1 of Aquidulcibacter sp. Classification (NCBI taxonomy): domain Bacteria; kingdom Pseudomonadati; phylum Pseudomonadota; class Alphaproteobacteria; order Caulobacterales; family Caulobacteraceae; genus Aquidulcibacter; species Aquidulcibacter sp. Next base: position 21,479 of record NZ_JBMLTR010000214.1, on the reverse strand, counting down.
GCGTGAAATACCCGAATTCTGCTGTGCCGCCCGAAGTCACAACTACTGCCTGACCTTCAACATTGGGGAAACCGACAAAGATGGACCCGATCCTTGTAAGGTATACGCGTTCGTGTGAACTGGATATTGCGACTGCACGGACATTACCACCTGCACAAGTCACAACTTTTAGGCCACGCAACTCCGCGTATAAAAGGGTGAAGACTAAAACCAGCCCGCCAGAAAAGAGAACTCTTTTCGTCATAATCAATAAGTCTTAGGTTGCAGCATAACGGGAACCTTAGCAGAAATGTGCTCCGCGTCGAAGCGTGCATTCCATTAATGGAATGCACCACGGTCAAGCAATTCCCGAGCTTGTTCATGTGGGGCCTTAGCCAAATCACTTGGAACGGCTTCAGGCCGCGCTCCGCTCACCTTGAAGCCCCATCTTGCGCGCTCACACTCGAACAAAGCCTTTGCGTAGGCATAGCCTGTAGCAAAGGCTGTCTAAGTGAAAAATTGTAACCAAACCCACAGTGCGTAAGGTGGTGCAGTCCTGTCGGACCGCACCCTACATGCTGGCGAATGTCCGCTTTCAAGCAACCGTCACCCCGCCCTAAAAGACCACTTCTGGCGCATTTGAGACCGTCCACATTTCGGCAGAACTTGGCCGAAAGCAGACGGTCTGCTTTGGGCGGCGAAGGCGGCGAAAGCGGACGTTTTGAGGTGGGCAAAAAGCGAATTTGGCTGTCGCCAGCTTAATTGCTTAGGTTAACCAACAAGTGCACAATGAGGGGTGGAATCCAAAAATAGTATTTATTGTCACTATTAAACTTTAAATAAAAAAGAGAAAACAGTGCATGCCCCAGGATCCATATAACAGATACTAGGGCCATCAGTAGACTAAAATGAAACTCGCTTACGCCATATATATTTGGATTTTGCTCAAGATATTCATTCAATTTTTCCCTGAAATGAATAAAATGGGAAAAACCGTCCACAACGCCATAAGTCATACAAGTAATTGCTCTCTCTAGTAACTTCTGTTGTACTAGCTTGTATATCACGGCTGCCTTTGCAATTTCCTCCACTACTGGAACCAGAATAAATCGAACACCTGAGAGAAATGGCAAAGTCATATCTGCAATGTTTATAATCACAACAATAAAAATGAAAAATAAAATTGTTACTGGCCGAGTAATTATAAAAGGCACCGCTATCAAGCCAAACAGAATGTATTCTAGTGACATCACATATCTCTCAACAATGAGCTTTGCACCAAATGGTCTATTCGATCTATGGAATGTTCCATAGCCAAGCAATCCCTAAGATAGTCAATGATGAGCCTCGGCTCAATGCGTCGCTCCGCACTCCGCTTGCCCCGCTGGACAATTCTTATTGCGCAAGATGCGGGGTCAAGGGGCGCGCCTTTGGCGCAAAGCAGCTCCAAAGCTAAACTTAAAAGGGGGGGGGTAGATGTGGCCTCATAAAAGCATTCTGCGCCGCAGGGCGCGTTCCATCACGAATCGCAAATCGAAAGGATCGCGCAACACGAGTTGCGCATGTCTACGCGGGGAAAAGCGCAACTCGTGTTGCGCGCTCCCTTAAGGCCGATCCCGCCCGGTCTTGCGCGCTAAAACTCGAACACAGCCTTTGACGATACTGGGTTCAAAGCCGGGCCGTCACGCGCCGTCGACTTTTGGCCGATTGCGGATGGTCTGCTTTGGGGGCGTCGGCGTCGAAAGCGGACGTTCGTTGGAGGTTGATCTACTTTTGCAGGACAAGATCACTCTTGGCGGCGCGAAGTTTCGCCAGAGATTCCATAAGGCAAATATTCACCTGATTATGCTAAGTATTGAGCCATTGAATTTGCAAATGAGCTGGCATGCATGGTGATGAGTACGCCCACCCAGCGATTAGCAATAAGGGATTGGCGTTATGGTTTGGTTTGCGCGGGTAAAGAATTCTGTCCAGTATTCGACGGCATTTGATTGTAAGCCGGAGACTTATGCTTTGCGCAAAAAATTGCACGAAGAGGCAAATCTGCCGCTGATTCCTTGCACAACCGCGATGCCTGGCTTTGCCCCTCCTGAGCTGTTTGTACAATCAGCCATTCACCGCACACCTAAAAAAGTGTTTCCCGACATCATTAACTTAGATAGTTTCTATGGCGTCAGTGATCGCTTCCGAGCCGTTTTAGAAGAGTTTGAGCCGGGTCTCCACCAATTCTCTGAACCGGTAGATGTGCGCTATAAAGACGGTCGCGCTTCAGAAATGACCTATTACAACTTCAATCCGCGCATCCATCTTTATAACACGCTGATCATTGAGCAAAGCACGGCGCATAAGGCCATCAGCCAATACACAAACAAGCTTAAACCAGAACCAGACTTTCGAGATTCGGTCTTGGTGGCTGATGAAACATTAATTCAACGGCACCATTTTTGGGTTGCTCCAGACTATTACGGTGACTGGTTCGTCTCCGATGCGCTGAAGAAGCGCTTGGATGCAATCAAGCTGAAGAACATTGAATACTCAAAAGTGCTCGTTGGACGGCGCTGAGTGTGCTGGGGGAGAGGACAACTATGGCGGCGAGGAAAAAAGTAAGCCAAGAGGACCTTGAAAAGGAAGTCTGGTATATTCAAGACGGCGTCAGTCAGGCTTCGGTATTCTTGGACTATAACTGGGACGGCCCAGGACTATCACCAATTGGCGATATAAATTATGGGCGGGCCAGCACTTGGGGCCCACCTGATTTTCCTTTAACCTTTCGGGTAAAACGTGTTGGCAACAGCCTACGGCATTGCTTCACGATATTTGACAATTTTTATATTAGCGAAGGTTTCAGGGCGATCATCGAAAAGCATGAGCCTAACGTCCACAAATATATTCCGGTAACAATCCATTCAAAAACTGAAAGTGTCCAATTTTATATACTTCACGTGATGGGATTGGTTGATGGGGTCGTCATCGAACATTCAATTGGCAACTGGGATGATCCGAAAATCCATCAAAAATTAAATGGGCCACGTTTTTTTGTCGAAACGCGTGACAATTGCTTGGCATATTCGTCGCATAAGCTTGGGACAAATAAAATGTGGCGGGATAGGCGCTACTACACCAGCCGACATATCTTTATCAGTGGTCCGCTTAAAGCAGATCTCGAGGCGCTCAAACGCCACAATATCAAATTTACGCGCGTCAATGTCGTCGGTGCTACCGTGACAGATACCACCAGTTTGTTGAGGTAGCTCAATGACAGATATCAATCCGCAATGCAGCTGCTGGATGTTCGACCGAATTGTGGTGCAACAATCCCGCCAGCCAATAAATGTCCGTTTTCGGGCTCCATTGAACAGCGCTTTATTGACCTAGTTTGGCGCAAAGCAGACGCCGTCTGCCCCCAAAGCAAAACGCCCCCCTGCGGGGCAGGAGGGCGCTTCGATTGAGATAGGACAGGCACGGACAGCGCGTTAGGTGCGCGGTGCCATGACCATGGTCATTTGCTTGCCTTCGAGGCGGGGTTCGCTCTCCACCTTGGCAATGGTTTCAAAGTCGCGCTTAACCCGCATCAGGAGGTCGATCCCCAGATGTTGGTGTGCCATTTCGCGGCCACGGAAGCGCAGGGTGACTTTCACCTTGTCACCTTCTTCGAAGAAGCGGGACATGGCGCGGGCTTTGACGTCATAATCATGATCGTCAATCATCGGGCGGAGCTTGATTTCCTTCAGCTCAACAACCTTTTGACGCTTGCGCGCTTCATTCTTCTTTTTCTGCTCTTGGAATTTGAATTTTCCATAATCGAGGATCTTCACCACGGGCGGGTTTGCAGTTCCTGCGATTTCTACGAGGTCAAGCCCAGCCTCTGCTGCGGCATCAAGCGCTGCAGCTAAAGGCATCTCGCCTTGCTTTTCGCCATTCTCGTCAATCAGAAGCACGCGCGGGGCGCGGATATCTTCATTGATGCGGGGGCCGTCTTTAGTGGGCGTTGCAGCCATAGGGCGTCTGATGTTCGTCTCTCCATAAATTACGCGGTTTGGTGCCGCAAATGCCTTTGTCCCGGGTTTCACCGGGCACACCTAGATAATGGCTGTAAATGAACAATCCTTCAAGGCGTCATGATGTTTGTGCTTCAAGAATTGTCGGCGTCACAGCGCGCGCGGCGGCCAAAACATCTTGAACACGGATCGTATCGAAGTTGCGTGCGACAAGACCCACGGTGGCTGTGCCACGGGGCGCGGCCTTGCGCACGCTGGTTTCGTTCGGGTTGATGATGGCAAGAGTCGGGGCACCAGAAGCAGCGGCGATGATCGCCATATCGCCTTCTGAGCCAACAGCCAGAATAGATTGTCGTGCTAAACCAATGAATTGGAACACATCCAGGCGGGCAACCAGATCAAGGGCTTTCGGCGCAATCGCACGAATTTCAACAGCCAGCTCAATCGCCGCAGGCCCGCCCACCAAAACCGGCTGAATGCCACGGGCTTCTAATGCCAAGGCCAATTCGCCATAGCGCGCGGTCGGCCAGCGCTTTGTCGGGTCTGCTGCTGGGCCTTCTGGGGCCAGAAAAGCAAACGGCTCGCCAATGCCATGATGGCGCGGGGTCAGTTTCGTGTGATCCTTCACCACTGATTCGACCCAATCGAGGTCCGGCAAGGGCGAGAGACCAGGCGCAAACCCCTCTTTCGGGCCAACGCCACAAGTCATGAGTTGCTCTGCATGGCGGTCGAGGCGGTGCAAAGTCAGACGTGTGCGGTCAACATGGGGATGCGAGCAACCAACAGCCCCACCCGACCACTTGGGTTGCAATGGCCACATCAGCTTAAACAAGGCGTCGCTCTCGGCGCTATTGGTCAAATCATAGACCATCGCATAGCGCTCTTGATGCAGCGACCAGATGAACTTGGCTTTGTCGACCAGTTTGGTTTGCGGCCACCGCACGTCGACCCGGTCGACAAAGGGTGACTTCGACAGAAACCGCACATTGCCGCGCTGAGTCAGCACGGTGATTTCAGCATCGCGGTGATGGGCGCGCAGCATGGCGAGTGGGGCAAGGGCCAAGACCGCATCGCCTAAACTACCCAAAACTATAACTAAGATCCGCTCCGGGTTCACGTCAGTTCCTGTCACTTCTATGGTTCGACCAGTCGCTGGTACAGCGAAACTGTGGCCGATTGTAGAGCGCGGGTCGTAAATCGCGACCGCACCCGCATAGCCCCCGCCGCCCCCATCGCCGCCGTTTCAGCCGGTGACAGTGCCAAGAGTCGGGCCATACAATCGGCCAAGGCTTTACCATCCCCGGCAGGGCTCAGAAACCCCGTTACCCCGTCTTCCACAGTTTCGCGCGCACCGCCAAGGTCCGAGGCAATCACCGGCAAGCCCATCGCTTGCGCCTCTGCGGCAGTGCGGCCAAAGGCCTCCGGTTCGGTCGAGGGGGTGACGGCAAAGTCCGCCAAGGAAAAGGCGGCGGGCATATCATTGCAATGTCCGACCAAATGGACGTAGCCCTCTAGGCCTAAGCGGCGGATATCTTGGCTAAGTTCCGCCCGATAAACATCACGACCTTGCGGGTCGCCGACCATGAGGCAATCCATCTCCACGCCTGCACGCTTCAAAATGCCCAGTGCTTCCAACATCACCTTCTGGCCCTTCCAGGCCGTCAGGCGGGCGGGCAAAATCGCGCGCGGGCGCGGGCTTTGAAGCGCAATTCCCCATTGGCTGGCAAGTTCCTCGCGGCGCTTATCGGAAACAGCTTGCCGCTCAAACGCATCGACATCCACACCGCGATAAATGACCTCGATCTTGGTGGGGTCAAGCTTATGCTCAGCCAGAACATGGTCCCGCGTATAACCGGAATTGGCAATCACCCGGTCGCCACGCGCCATCACGCTATTATACCAGCGTTTCAAGCCCGACTTGGCGTTATAAATGCCATGGTAGGTCGTCACAAAGCGTGTTTTCGTTCGCCGCGCCGCCAGTAATGCGCTCCACGCAGGCGCGCGCGAGCGAGCATGGACGACGTCGACTTTTTCCCGCTCGATAATCTGGGCGAGTTTGGCGACGTTGGCGACAAAGACTGTCCAAGGATTTTTGGAATTGGCCTCGCCAAAAATATGCTCGGCACCCAAAGCTTCCAACTCGTGCACCAGCCTGCCGCCCGCACTGAACACCAAAGCGCGGCCTCCGGCTTCGATGATCGCACTGGCGACTTCAACGGTTGTGCGCTCCACCCCACCGGTGGCCATTTCAGGCACAACTTGCAGGATGGTTTTGTTCTTGAGTGACGCTAAAGAGGGGAGCGGTGGGGACAAAATTCGCCTATTCCAGTAATTCCAGCCACGGTGTTCTTGCGTTTAGCTGAGAGCCAGCTAATTGCCTACCCGAGCGCGCCATAATAAGTCGCGATCGTAAACAAATTCAGGGAGTCTCCAATCATGCAATTAGACGATTCAATCGCAGCCATCGTAACCGGTGGCGCTTCTGGTCTGGGTGAAGCCACAGCGCGCGCTTTGCGGGCCCATGGCGTGAAGGTCGCGCTGTTTGATATGAATGTGGCGCGCGGCACGGAAGTCGCCGCTGAAATCGGTGCCACCTTCTGCGAGGTCAATGTGACCTCTGACGATAGCGTTGACGCTGGCTTTGCCAAAGCGCGCGCCGCCAACGGCCAAGAGCGTATCCTCGTCAATTGCGCGGGCACAGGCAATGCGATCAAAACCGCCAGCCGCGACAAGAAGACTGGCGACATCAAGCATTTCCCGCTCGATTCCTTCAACATGATCATCCAGATCAATTTGGTCGGTACCTTCCGCTGTATCGCTAAGTCGGCCGCCGGCATGTTGTCTTTGGACCCACTGGAAGACGGCGAACGCGGTGCCATCGTCAACACCGCTTCTGTGGCTGCTGAAGATGGTCAAATGGGCCAAGCCGCCTATTCGGCGTCTAAAGGCGGCGTCGTTGGCATGACTTTGCCGATCGCGCGCGATTTGATGGGCGAAGGCATTCGCGTCAACACCATCCTGCCCGGCATTTTCAACACGCCTTTGATGAATGCAGCCCCCGATGCGGTTAAAGACGCTTTGGCCATGAGCGTGCCTTTCCCCAAGCGCTTGGGCTTGCCGCATGAATATGCGCAATTGGCTTTGACCATGATCACCAATGGCTATTTCAACGGCGAAGACGTCCGCTTGGACGGCGCCATTCGCATGGCTCCACGCTAAGAACCCATCGGCACCTGCGGTACTTTCGGTTCTGCAGGTGCCGCCTATTTGGGACGACGAACGGCTTGTGCCTCGATCTCAATCAAGGGGCCGGGGCCGCCGACAAGGCCCGCGACCTGGACCGTGGCGCGCGCAGGCTTGTTCGGCTGGGTCGGTGTTCCGAAAAAGCGCTTATAGGCTGCCATCATGCCGGCAAAGTCCATCGCCCCGCCTTGCGCCGGATCACCTACCAGATAGACGCGCATCATCACCACATCGCCAAGCCCAAGGTTTTGCACGGCAAGGGCAGTTTCTAGCCGCTTAAAAACCAGTTCTGCCTGTGCCTCTGTGTTCCCACCATAGCGAGCAGTTGAACCAGCTGGGCCTGCTTGATCATTGTGGGGTGGCAATAGGCCGCTGATATAGATCGTCTCATAGCCAGCCGGCACCACAACCGATTGGGCGATAAAGGCCCCCTCCGGTACATAGCGGGTAACTTCGTCCGCCCGCGATGGGGTTGCGAAACTAAGCCCGCAGGCGAGGGCAAGGGTGATGGATCGTATCGGTTGGAAAACACGCATTATCTGAAACTTTCCCGAAAATGGATGAATTACTGAGGAGTAATAGCGCTGGGACGGATGGGTGGCGGAGTGAGCCACGGGTACACGGGTGCGTGCCATGCGCCAACGCGACAAGGCTGATTATTTGTCAGCCTAACCACTATGGATCAATTACGCAGGAGTAACGTGCGGACGGAATCCGCATTTGTCCAGCCCGCACCGGCAATTTTTCGGCTGTGGCCTTGCTGAATCGCGCGGTAGCCGTGATGATGAGGCAAGCGTGCCCGATGTTGAGGCAAGGCAAAAACAGATTTGGGAGCACGACACATGACACTCGAAATCCTCGCAACGGGTTTGCAATTTCCTGAAGGCCCAGTGGTATTCGATGATGGCTCTGTCGTGTTTGTTGAAATCAAGTCTGGCAATCTCACCCGCTATTGGAATGGCAAGACGGAAGTCATTGCCCATTTGGGTGGTGGCCCGAATGGCGCGGCCCTCGGCCCTGATGGGGCGATGTATATCTGCAATAATGGTGGCTTTGCTTGGTCAGACTTTGGCGGCCTGATGGTGCCGGGTCATGAGCCAGAGGATTATTCGGGCGGGCGGATTGAGCGGGTGAATTTGACCACCGGCAAGGTCGAGCGTCTGTTCGACACGATCGACGGCCATAGCCTGCGCGGGCCAAACGACTTGGTTTTTGATCGCAATGGCGGCTTTTACTTCACCGACCATGGCAAAAGCCACCACCGCCACCGCGATTATGGCGGCCTGTTCTATGTAACGCCGGGTGCCGCCTCGGCGCACGAGCTGTCACATGGCTATACCTCGCCCAATGGCGTCGGCCTCAGCCCCGATGGCAAAACCATCTATATGGCCGACACGATGGAAGGCAGGCTCTATGCTTTTGACGTCGCAGGCCCCGGCCAAATCGCTCCCGCCAGCCCGTTCCGCGCCGCCCGTGTGGTTGGCCGCGTCGATCAATGGACTTTGTTCGATAGTCTTGCCGTGGAAGCAGATGGTACGGTGGCGATTGCGACCCTGATCAATCCCGGCATCACGCGCATGAACCCCACGACCGGTGCGCACAGCCTTGTTCCCACGGACGATCTAATGACCACCAACATCGCCTTTGGCGGGGCCGATATGTGCGACGCCTATATCACCCTATCCTCAACCGGCCGCCTCGCCAAAACGCGCTGGGATCGCCCGGGGTTGCGGTTGAATTATCAGGGGTGAGGGGGGGGGCGTCGGGGCCGAAAAGCGGACAGCCAACTTTAAGAAATGTTCCCTGCTCACAACCGTCGTTTCAACGCCAACTTTCCAACGCCAAATGTCTGCAAACATCAATTGTGAATTTTGTCCCTTGGTCTGCTTTGCGCCAAGCTAGGTCAACAACGCGAAATTCACGGAAGTCCGAAAGCGGACATTTTCATCGGAAGACATTGGGTCTCGGGTTTGTAATGGACCCTACAGCACGACGCCCATTGTTGGGCTCGCTGAGCATGGACGCTCGAGCTACCTGCCCATTTTCAAGTAAGTTCGCTGACTACTGCTTCAGGCGCGGCATTGCTTCACTGGGCCCGACGCCATCTGGAACCGGCACACCCGAGTTCACATAACTGGAGTTAATCACGAGAATTGGATTATTGGTCATGGTGATTGCTCTAGCTACAATCACGCTCCACGCCGATTCTTGGGCGACGCTGCCGGTTGAGCTAATAATCAACTCAGCGCGTGGAATATATATTGTGCCGAGCAACTGCCGGACATTGTTGGATGAGATCGTGAATGACTGATAGTTGGTGGGGTGGGTGGCAATTAGAAAGCCCGCTAGCGGGCCGGTTTTGCGAGCAGATAGCTCAACCCGCGTGTTTCCGCCAAAATTGAACTTGTAGAGCGGGCCAAAGATCATGACCACATCATCGCCAATCAAAGATGCATTATCTGTAAAGTCTAAGTCCCCGAAGAAATAATGTTCCCCCGGCTGTAGCTGCAGAATGCCATTACTGAGGACATCAATTTTTTCACAATGTACGCCGGGCGGCATGACATAGGTTTGGCCTGCACCGATGCTGATCCGCTTGAGCGGCTGACAGCCGGCCATGGACTTTGGGTTCAAATTCAAAGCGGTGAAAGGATCCTCGATTCTTAATGCGCCGACGTTTGCAGTGGGGTTGATTTGGCCTGTGGCGGCGGTTACGGCCTGCACACGTGATGCCTCAATCGCCGCCCTATCGTTCGCCGCAATCCGCTCATTTGAGTGAATGAGGCACCCCCCGGCACGGATTGTCGCCTGATCAAACAAATCGAAACCCGTGACAGCAGCGACGCCCACTCTAGCAAGAAATTTAGCGGTTTTTACTGGGGGCTGATAGTTAGTTTGCAAAACGCATAGTGGGATGTTTTGCAAACTCTCGGCCGTAGCGGACACAGATAGATTAGCAGAACCGATCCCAGGGACCCCAATCATTGGGCGACGAGCACCGGCTGCCGTAACCGTGATTGTTCGCTGAGTTCGGTCCACATTGGCGGCAAATGTAACAGGTGTTGCTGACCCAGCGCGGGCGTAAGAGTCTGAGGCAAAGGCAACCGCGACTGCTTGAATGCCTACTGCATCGCGGGAGGGAATAGCCATTTCTGTTGCGCCTGCGAGGGCGGCAGAATCGACGATCGCCTGGAGATGCGAACGTTCAGCACTGACCATGGTCAACTCAGCCGCCATGGCAACCGCGCCTGCGATTGGCACAAATGCAATCGCAGTGACGGCAGCGATATTACCACGAATATTCGACAGCAGCGCTTTCAACATTTAGGACCTCAATCAGTCGAGTGTACCTAATAATCGAGTATAATTTGTTAGCTCAGACCGAGTAATTGAGCTTGGCTAGAGTAAATCCTTATTAAGGTTTGATTTGACTTGCTTCAGTGAAATGTCCCTGAAGATTGGCAGCACATCCCAGATTTACGTCCGCTTTCGCCGTCCGCGCATTCCAAAGCAGACCAGCCGCAATCGGCCAAAAGTCGACAGCGCGTGACGGCCCGGCATTGAACCCAATATCGTCAAAGGCATCGTTCGAGTTTGACCGCGCAAGATGGGGCGGGATCGGCCTTAAGGGAGCGCGCAACACGAGTTGCGCTTTCCCCGCGTAGACATGCGCAACTCGTGTTGCGCGATCCTTTCGATCTGCGATTCGTGATGGAACGCACCCTACCGCGCGCAGCATATTGTTGAATGATCAGGCCTAAGCCGCCGCACTTGGCCTTGTGCTGACGCGTTCGTGCCAGGCTTTTAGATGGCTGCAGTCATCCGGGATAGGCGTGCCGATGAAGGTGCCGAAATCGACGATGGAGAGAGCCATGATGTCGGCGGCGGAAAAGGCCTCGCCTGCAATATAGGCTTTGTCCGCCATCTCCCGGTCCAGCCAATGATAGGCGCGGTCGGCATGGGCGCGATTGCTTTCGCCAAAGTCCTTATATTGGGTCAAAAGGGCTGCCGTATAGGGATGGGCGTGGCGCCAGATTTGGCCAATCGGGCTCATCAATTGCCACTCAACGCGACGGATCCACATGTCGATGTTTGCGATCTCGAGTGGCGTGGTGCCGAATAAGGGGGGATCGGGCTGGAGCGCTTCGAGATAGCGACAAATGCTGACGCTCTCGCTGATGCAGGTACCATCATCCAGTTCCAGCACGGGCACTTGGCCGAGGCTGTTCTTGGTCAAGAATTCCGGTGTCTTATGTGCCCCTTGCCGCATCGGGATATGCACATGCTCTACCTCTAAGCCTTTTTCGGCCAGAAAAATCCGAACGCGGCGCGGGTTCGGGGCCGGATTATGTTCGCCATAGAGTTTCATGAGACTAGCCTTTCAAGCGCGCACCAAGAAAAAGGGCCCAAAGCTGTGCCTTGAGCCCTTCTATCCATTAATCCCGTTTCGGGAGGGTTTTGCGACCTTCTTTCACATCGAGGAAGTAGGTCCAAGATGTTTCGTTCGGGCGGGCATCGTCTAGCGGGGGAGGCGATGTCCAAGCAGGGTAATTCTTGGCGATTTCGTCCTTCATCACGGCGGGCATCTGGTCCCAATTATCCAGCTTGCGGCCATTGGTGTTGAAGTAAATCTCGCCCTCGCGGCCATTCATGCGCATCCATGGCAACCAGTCCGAAATACGCACCCAAGCGACACTCGCCTCTGCCGTGGTCTTTGTGGGATCGACAATGTCCGAGACCGTGCCCGCGAAGTTGAACATTTCCGTGGCATGATAGGTGCCGCCCACTTCAGCCTGATATTTGCCGGCCAGCGGGTTGGAATAGAACAACGGCACGGTCACATTGGTCCACCAATGATCGCCACTGATGGTGCCGGTCCAGCGGATCGGCTGGCCATCGCGTCCTGTGACATAAGAGGTGGAGTTCACTGGATCATTGGCGACATGCATCACATCGACCACTTCACCCGTCCAAGGATTAGTCCATTTGCTCAAGACTTTGCCAGTCTTGGGGTCGGTATAGATCAACAGCTCGCGCGAGATCAGGCGATACCCCACACCGCGAACAGGGTCCTTCACCGTGACGCAATGGCGGATATTCATACCTTCGGCGCGGAATAGAAGCTTGTCGGCCTCGCCTTGGCGACGCGAATAAGCGTCACCCGCCCAATAATAAGTGACCGCAACGCCGTCGCGCATGTCGCATTGCATTTTGCGGTTGGCAGCCAACACACCTTCGGGCGTGGTAAGGTCTAAGGGCGCGGCGGCGGGGGTGGGGGCCGCAACTGGGGCCTTTTTCTTAGGCGCGGCGTCAGCCGACGTGGCGACCGCCGCGAGGCAGGCAGCAAATCCAACGAATAATTGACGGGCAAATAGGTGGGTCATGACAGCTCCTCTTCTACGTCTTTCTTAAGTGGGCTCTGGCGACTTGTCACCAAAAATTTGTCCGGACAATTGAGGGTGTGCAGTGGCTGATAAGGCGAAGCTGGAACCACCCCTTCAGTCCCCTCGGGACAGCTACCCCGTAAACGGGGAAACTCCGGCGAAGCCGGTGAAGGGGTTATTCAACAGGGACAAAACAAAGCTTATCCGGTCCATTCAAAGCCGCTAAAACGACCCCTTAAGGCTTACCCGGATCGAGCGACCGGGCTTGGGTAAATAGTCCTTCAGGAAGGAAGTGTGCTCGCGAATGTCCTCATTGGTCAGGTTCCGGCCTTCAAAGGTCAGTTCAATGCGGTCATTGCTTTCAACGGGTCGCCAGGACCAGACCGCATTGATCGCGGTGGAGCCTTCGGTCTTGGTCTCAAATGCGGCAGTCCGGCCCTGTTCGGCGATGGATTGTACTTCGGCGCGCAACCGCATCTGCGGGCTTTTGGCTTCAAGGCCGAGGGTCACCATGGCGGGTGGCATGCGGGCGATGGCACCACCGCCATCATAAGTGCCGCGCACGGTGTCAACGCCGCCATCGCCAACCACAGACCAGTCACCAAACTCGCCAAAGGCCCATGACACATGCAATTCAGCCCCGCTGAGCGTGGCATCTTTCTGACTGACCAAGAAGACAGGCAGACCATCTTCGATCAGATTGGTCGGATTGAACGCGATGAAGCCGTCAAAACTGGTGCGCCAAACGTTCAGGTCGACGGTCGCACTGCCGACTTGCCAGCGCGCAACGCCTTCAAGACTGGTTGCGGTTTCCGTCTTTAAGTCCGCATCACCGATTTCATAGGCTTGGGTGGCCGCATGAGGCCCATCAGCGAACAATTCGACTTCGGTGGGCGCACGCTCGGTATAGCCAGCGTTTAGAGACAGACGTAGACCATCAGTTGGCTTTAAGAAGGCGCTAGCGGAGAAGCTGCCCAGATCGAAATTGCGTGATCCGGCTAGGCCTGAATAATCGCGCTGTTCATAGCGGGCACCGACTTCGGCACCCCAATTGTCTTGATTATAGCGCTCAACCCAGAAGGCCCCGACCGTCTCAATCGTCACTGGCAGAATGAAGGCCTCATCGCCCTTGGCGGCGAAGTCATTGGCGGCAAATTGCAGACCGAACACGCCGTCCAAGGCCCCAATCGAGCGGTGGCGCGCTTCTAAGCGGCCCTCATAGCCTTCATTGGTAAAGACCGTGCCGATCGCGCCATCAAACTCAATCTCGCTGTGGGTATAATCGCCCGAGGTGATGGAGAAAGTCAGCACGTCAAGGAAGCCCAAATCCTTGATCGACGCTTGGAAGTCATAGCGAGTTTGGCTGAGCTCGATAAAAGCCTCTTCACCTGGAATGCCATAATTGGACTTGGTCCGGCGGGTGGCGAGGGCGAGGCTGGTTCTGTCAGTCACATGGGCGACGCTGCCACCCAAGGCCCAAATTTCTCCCCGCGTATTGAAGGCGGTGTCTTTGGTATCATCGCCGGTGATCGCGCGCAGCCCTGCGGTTTGGGAAAAGCCAGGAATCTTATAGTCTTGGCCTTCGCGACGGAAGCCATCGACCCGAAACACACCTGCACCCTTGGTGCCCACCAGCTTAAACGCAGCCGTGCCCGCATCTTCGGCGGTCGAGCCTGCAAGGAAGATTTCACCAGCAAAAGGCTTTTCTGGCAGCTTGGTCGGCAAGCGTCCATCGACCACATTGACCACACCGCCAACCGCATTGCCGCCATAGCGCAAGGCGGCAGGGCCTTTGAGAACTTCAATGCCTTCTGCGTCCAAGCCGTCGATGGCGGGCGCATGGTCCGGCGAAATGGTGGAGGCATCAATGCCTTGCAAGCCGTTCAGCACCAAGCGAATGCGGTCCTCACCCAAGCCGCGCACGATGGGGCGGGAGGCGTTGACGCCATAGAAGGTGGAGCGGACGCCCGGGATACCGGCCAAAGTCTCGCCAATCCCGCCACTAATCGAGGCTTGTAGCGCTTCGCCGCGATTAATGACGGCTACACCTTGGCTGATGGCATCGGACGGATCACCCAACGAGCTCGCCGTGACGACAATGGTCTCGACCGGGCGGGCTTGGCCGGCTGGGACGGCGGGCGGCGCGGTTTCGGGGGCCGTCAAAGCGAGGAGGGTGTAAAGCGCAGGAGTCATGGGGGGGAGGTTCCTAGTATGTTATTACATAACACTACCTACCCTAAAATCTTGACGTCGCAAGTGCAAAGGACATTTTCCATGCACACCAAACTCAGGCATGAACTAAAAGACGGTTCGTCACGTTCAAGGAGGCGCACATGCACGATCTTATTCGTCAAGCAGAGGCCCTATGTCAGCGGTCCGGCATGGCCTTTACCGCGCCACGTCGCCGAGTGTTGGAAATTCTCGCCGCGTCTGAAACGCCGATGAAAGCCTATGATCTGATCAGCAAGGCTGGCGAAGGTGGGCAGGCAACCAAGCCACCTACCGTTTATCGCGCTTTGGATTTTCTGTGCCAATTGGGTCTGGTGCATCGGATTGAACAAGATGCCACTTTTGTCGCTTGCAACCACGCGGGCCATTCCCATCCGATGGCACTTTTTGTTTGCAACACCTGCCTGAAGGCGACCGAAGTTGCTTATGATGAAGTGGCCCCAATCCTCGAAAAGGCGGCAGAGGTGCAGGGTTTCCATCTGACGCGCCTCGTCGTGGAAGGCCGTGGGCAATGCCGAGAGTGTGCGCTGGCGGCTTAAAGTCAAAAAGAATTGGACAAGTTGATGCGGGAATATTGGCGGGGCAGTGTCGAGGCCTGGGAATGCGACGAAATGGGGCACATGAATGTGCGCTTCTGGGTTCGTCGTGCGCTGGACGGCATGATGCTAATGGCGACAGAGCTTGGGTGTGAACGCGCTTTCGCCCCAGAGGCGACGGCAACTTTGCTGCCCATCCGCCAACACATCAGATTCTTAAGAGAGGCGCGCGAAGGGGTCCCCTTGTTTTTTCGCGGTGGGGTGGTCGCGATTGGCGAGGCTGACGTCACCTTTTATGGCGAGATCGTGCACAGCCTCGATGGGGCCATCGGCGCGACCTTCCTAACCAAAATGGCCCATGCGGAGGCCAAGACAGGCAGAGCCTATCCGTGGCCAGAGCGCACCACAGCGCTTGCCGCTGCGATGCAAGTCGAGGTGCCCGCCCATGGTAGCCCGCGCTCTATTTCGTTTGATGGCCCGACAGACCAATTCGACTTCGCAACTTTGGTATCGCGCGGCTTCCAACAAGTGGGCCTATCGGCGGTGCGCATTGAAGACGTTGATGTTTTCAATCGCCTTTATCCCGAGGGGATGATTGGACGGGTCTCCACCGGTGTGCCCAATCTGATGACGGCTTGGCGGGAAGAAACCACAGCCGAATTAAGCGCCCAAGATGGCCAACCCCGCAAGGCCGGTGCGGCGGTTCTGGAATATCGCTTGGACTATATAAGCTGGCCGGGCGCTGGCGACTTCATGGCTGTTTATTCCGGCGTGGCTGACGTGGCGGAGAAAACCAATACGCTCAAGCATGTCTTGGCTCATCCCGTGACAGGCGAAATCTTCTGTGTATGTGAGGCCGTGGCGGTGACCTTTGATCTGGTCGCGCGCAAAGTGATCGCCATTCCACCACAAGCGCGCGCCCGATTGGAAGCGCGTCTGATCAAACCGATTGGATGAGGTCGATCAGCGCTTTGGCACAGACGTCCGGTTTCTCCATTGGTACAAAATGGCTGGTCTCCGGCACGGTCTCAACCTGAATACCGCTGCGGGTGAGGAGCGGGATCAATGTTGCAACGGTCGTCGAATGCCGCCCGCCGCGTAACAATCGGCCGGGCACTTTCAAAGCTTTTAGCGCCGCAATCGGATAATGGCGCTGGCCAGCAAAGCAGGCTGCCTCAAAGGCTGGGGCGCAAGACAGGCGGACTTGGCCGTCTGGCAGATCGGTAAAGCCATCCTCGCAATAATCTGCCAGCATGGCCGCGGGCCAAGACTTAAAGGCACCGCGCCCGGTATAGGCGTCTAAGACGGCCTGCCTGTTTGGAAAGATCGCGCGTCTGCGACCGGCCGCCTTGGCGAGGGGAAACTGGCTGCGCCATAGGCGAAACACCCACGGCATATGGGCATAGATGTAAAATGGCGTGGGGGCGAGGACGGGGTCAAATAGGCACAGGCCTTTTACCAAGTCCGGTCTCAGCGCGCTGGCCAACAGGCTCGATGTGCCGCCCATGGAATGACCCGCGAGCACGGTGCCCTGTGGCGCTATATTGTCGAGGAGGGCAGCAATGTCGCGGGCAAAGCGGTTCCAATTGTCTTGCCGATCTGGATCGTCTGGCAAGCGGGTGCGGCCATGGCCGCGCAGATCAAAGGCCGCGACGGGGCGGCCAATGGCTTCGGCTACAGGCCGTAACATCTGCCGATAGGTCGAGGCGCAAAACCCGTTGGCGTGAAAGAAGACCAAGGCGGGGGCCTGATCCATCTGCGACGCACTTGCCCATTTCAGACCCGCCATCTCTCCTTCCGCCAAGCGTTGCACAAGGCGGGTTTCAACAATCTCTACCACTTAGTTTCTGCTTCCAGGAGTAATGTTGGACCCTTACAGGTTGCCAAACACGCGCTTCAAAAGGTCTGTCCCTCGACGGGCAGGATCACGACGTATCCCACGTTCTTCTTCGCCAATATAGACAAACAAGCCATCCAGTGCACGGTCTACGGCAAAACCGATCAATTGGTTTTTAAGCGGGTTATCCAACACGACAGGTGGCGGCGGTGGCGGTGGCGGGGGCGGCACGGGAATGGCAGTCACAGCCTTGGTCTTTGTAGCCCCTGCCTTGGTCTTGGTGGTGACAGCGGCCGCTTTGGGCGGCGGTGCAACTGGGGCGGGCACTTCTGGCGGTGGTGGAGCCGGTAAGGTGATGGGCGCGCCGGAATAATTCTTCAAACTACCCCAACCGCCCAACCGCTCAATCTCATTGCCATAGCGGGATTGAATCCGGTCGAGTGCTGGGCCTGCGCCCGAAGCTTGCACCGCTTCGGCCATGGGTGGCGTCATAAGGCTCACAAGACCTGCATAGGACTTGGCCTTCAAGAGGTCCGTTCCCGCCGTGTCTCCACCGCGCAACACCTTCAAAACATCTTCGATCGTGAGGCCGCGGATCGTGTCGACAAAAATGCTGCCGGCCTTTGGCATCATGGACTCAGCCGAACGATTGAGGCGCAATTGGAAGTTATCGAGCGGGACACTTAACCGCAGTGGGCTTAAGCGCTTTTGCAGCGAAGCCAGCGGCTCTGGCAAAGGAATGCGCACCCGTGTGTCACCCCAAAATCCGTCCGCTTTGCCCAATCGGCTAACGGCCGCACCAGCCCCTTGCAGCAGGGCGGCACGGATGCCCGCTTCGCCTTCATTCTGCGAGGAGGCAATCAGCAAGTCATCGTCGATACTGGGCAAAGCCGTGGGCAAGCCGGCACGCTTGGCTGCGGCGGCCTTGGCTAATTCTTCCAGCATCTGCCCCGCACTTTGGGCTTGCGCGGCGGTGCCGAGCCCAAGGCTTAAGCCAATAAGCGACCACATCAGGCTACGGCGTTGAATCCCGTCTGGGTTTGACATGTACAATCTCCTCGACCCCAACGATCTTGGCGTAATTTTGGACTTGAACCAAGACCCAATTAGGGCACATGATGACCACAGGCCAAACTTGTTGTAGGCTGGTCCACTGCAAGACAAAAGTCTATTGAAAAGAGCTTAAGCTCTGACGGCCAAAGGGAGCGCGACCATGTACGATTCACAATCCACACCGACTTCAACTTGCTTTGAAGTTACTATCGCAGATCACATCGCTCATATTCAATTGAAGCGGCCCGAGGCCTTCAATTCGATGACCCGCGATTTCTGGAACGACCTGCCCAAGATCGTCAAAGACATCAATGACAATTCCCGCGCCCGTGTGATTGTGATCACGTCGACTGGCAAGCATTTCTCCGCCGGGATGGACTTAAGCGTGTTCTCCAGTGGCGATGGCGTCACCCAAGGTTCAGTCTCGGATCGCGAGACCCGTGGCGAAAGCTTCCGCTTGCATGTGCATCATCTGCAAAACACCTTCACCTGCTTGGATGAGGCCCGCATTCCCGTGCTGGTGGCTGTCCAAGGCGGTTGTATTGGAGGGGCAGTCGACTTCATCTCTGCTTGCGACATCCGCTGGGCCAGCGCAGACGCGTTTTTCTGCATCCAAGAGATTAATATCGGTATGACGGCAGACGTCGGTACTTTCCCGCGCTTGTGCAAACTCATTCCTGAGGGCTGGGTCCGTGAGTTGGCCTATACGGGTCGGCGCCTGACCGCGGCGAAAGCCAAAGAGATCGGGTTGGTCAATGAAGTATTTGAAACCCACGAAGCTTTGGTTGCCCACGTGATGGACACCGCACGCGAGATTGCCGCCAAGGCACCTTTGGCCGTCACGGGCTCTAAGGTCATGATCAATTACGCGCGCGATCATTCGATCCGCGATGGCCTGGATTATATCGCCACATGGCAGGCCGGTATGTTCAGCCCAGCCCATATGGCAGAAGCTTTCCGCGCCAATGCCGCCAAGGAACCCGGTAACTTCCCCGAGCTTCTGCCATTGCGTAATCGCATGTAGAAATCACCGAGAAGGATCAGAGTCCTAGGGTGCTTTGGGGCGTGTTTTTAGGGCCGAAATTAACTCGGCTTTGAAGCTTTTATGTCATGTTTAGGTATGACACAAACCCGCAACGTACGCTCTTGGCTCTGGTCCGCTCTCATTCTTTCGGTCTTGGGGACTTTGGTTGGTGCGGCGATTGCTTTGTCGGCTGTCCGGAATTTATCGTCGCAAGCTGAGCGTTTGGCGAAGTTCGAACGCACTTGGAGTGAAGCGACTTGGGTGGATCAACGCGTTACCGAAGCTGCCGATGACTTTGCCCAAATGGGCAGGCCTGAAGATCGTGAGCGCTTTGTTGCGCTGAATGAGCCGCGTGAAGCTTTGATCGAAAAAGCCATTCAATTGGCACCGAAATCGACGAAAAAGAGCGCTTTTGCAACGATCTACAACGCAACCCGTGAAATGGGCGCGATTGAGGATTCAGCGGTCCTTTTGGCTGCGGCGGGTCGCCAAGCCGATGCGAAGGCGCTGTTGCAATCGCAATCCTATGCCATAGCTGGTACAAGGAAAGCGCGGCAGTTGGAAAAGGCGCGGCGCGAGATTGCCGCGAGCCTGAAAGTCGAAATCGATGCGGCCTTCTTGCTGTTGAGCGGCGGCCTAGCAGCCCTGCTCGGCTGTATGGTGGGGGCTGGTTTATGCTGGGCCCGTGTCGCCGCCTTGTTCCGGGGCCAAGCGCAAGATTTGGTTGAAGCACGTGATGCTTTGGCTCTCCATGCCAGTACCTTGGAAGCTCGCATCGACGAACGGACACACGATCTCGAAATGGCCAAGACTGCCGCAGAGGCTGCTGACCATGCCAAGTCGGCCTTTTTGGCGCAGATGAGTCACGAAATCCGTACCCCCATGAACGGCGTGCTGGGTATGGCAGACGCGTTGTCGCGCACGCCATTGGACGACCGCCAGCTACGGATGTTGGCGGTGATCCAAGATAGTGGCGATACGTTGCTCGCCTTGCTGAACGACGTGCTCGACATCGCCAAGATCGAAGCGGGCAAGCTCGCTCTGGAATCGCTCGACTTCAGTGTGATGGAGATTGTGCGTTCAACCGAGGCCATGTTTACCTTGAGGGCGCACCAGAAGGGCATCAGCTTTGCCGTAAATGTGGATCAGAGCGCGGATATCTGGTGCTTGGGCGATCCGACGCGGATTAAGCAAGTTCTCTATAATCTTGTGTCCAACGCCGTAAAATTCACCCAAGACGGCAGTGTCCTTGTGACTATCACCGCGGAAGACGTCGGTGAGGGTCGCCGCGCTTTGTCCTTTGCGATCAAGGACACAGGGATCGGCATTGAGCCAGAGGTCCAAGGCCGTTTGTTTGAGCGCTTCAGCCAAGCCGAAACGGCAACCAATCGCAAGTTTGGCGGCACGGGCCTTGGCCTTGCCATCTGTAAGCAATTGGTTGCGCTGATGGGTGGTGAGATTGAAGTCGAAAGCCGCGTTGGAGAGGGCTCTGTTTTCCGCTTTACGGTCACCATGCCGTTAGGCGTGGCACCCGAACGTACGGACGCAGGCCAATTTGAAGAATCGCGTGCCCAAGGTGGCGAAGGCGCAACTTCGGTCCGCGTCCTGGCGGCTGAAGATAATGCGCACAATCGTCTCGTGCTACAGATGTTCCTTGAACAAGTGGGCATCGAGCCGGTGTTTGCTGAAAACGGCCAAGTGGCGGTGGAGCTTTGGTCCCAAGACCAATTTGATCTCATCTTGATGGATGTGCAAATGCCGATCATGTCCGGGCCAGAGGCCACCGTGCGGATCCGGGCGCTAGAGCGGGTTCAGAAACGGCCTCGCACGCCAATCATCGCATTGACCGCCAATGCCATGACCCACCATGTGCAGGAATGCTTGGACGCTGGCATGGATGCCCATGTCGCCAAACCGATCCGGCCCGAAGTCTTGTTTGCGGCAATCCATCAGGCCTTGTCGGGCGAGGAAGAAGCAGAAGCGCACACCCTATTGGCCGAAGTAGGCTGATCTCGCGAATGAAAAAAGGCGAACCGATGAAGGTTCGCCTTTTCAATAAATTGCTACTTTTTCAAATAGCTAACCAAGCATCGCCTTGCGTTTATTTCGCGGCGGTATTGCAGGCTTGGATGCCTGCTTCGTCAAGGCTCGAGCCACCAACGCTGAAGCTGGCGACAGGGCCGAGGGCCTTTGCAA
>NZ_JBMLTR010000213.1:0-2572 GCF_049239865.1 Aquidulcibacter sp. | reverse complement strand
CAAGCTCTCAAAGGCGCTTTGATGCTCGACTTTGCAGGCGCGTTTGGCCTTGCGATGAAGAAATTCTTCGAGCCGAAATTCACCATCAACTACCCGTTTGAAAAGGGCCATATCAGCCCGCGTTTCCGGGGCGAACATGCGCTGCGCCGCTATGCCAATGGCGAAGAGCGCTGCATTGCCTGTAAATTGTGTGAAGCTATCTGCCCCGCGCAAGCCATCACGATTGAGGCAGAGCCGCGCGATGATGGCTCACGCCGCACCACGCGCTATGACATCGACATGACCAAGTGCATCTATTGCGGCTTCTGCCAAGAAGCCTGCCCGGTGGACGCGATTGTGGAAGGTCCAAACTTTGAGTTTGCTACCGAGACGCGGGAAGAATTGTTCTATGACAAGGACAAGCTTCTGGCCAATGGCGACCGGTGGGAACGCGAAATCGCGAAGAATCTAGAGTTGGATGCGGCTTATCGTTAAGCCACAGTCTGGGTACGTTTAACAAAGCGCGCGCCTGTCCTTGGTGAACGGGGCGCAGAGGGGAAGAGAGTAGCGATGATTGCGGTCGCCGCCTTTTACATCTTGAGTGCGATTGCGATTGCCTCGGCCTTTATGGTCGTGGTGGCCCGCAACCCTGTGCACTCCGTGTTGTTTCTGATCCTGACCTTCTTCACGTCAGCGGGCCTGTTCGTGTTGTTGGGGGCAGAATTCCTCGCCATGCTTTTGATCGTTGTCTATGTCGGCGCGGTCGCGGTATTGTTCCTGTTCGTCGTCATGATGCTCGACATCGACTTTGCGGAGTTGAAGGCAGGCTTTTTCACCTATCTGCCCTTTGGCGGCCTGATCGCTTTGATCTTGTTTGGCCAGTTCGTCATGGTCGGTGGGGCTTGGATTGAAAAGTCCGTCTCGGCAGAAGCCATTGCCGCCCCAACGCCAGCCGCAGCGGCGGTTTCCAACGCCGAAGCCATCGGGCGCATCCTCTACACGGATTACATCTTCTTGTTCCAATCCGCTGGTATCATTCTGTTTATTGCCATGGTCGGGGCGATTGCGCTCACACTGCGGCACCGCGACGGAATCCGCCGCCAGAATGTTACCGTACAGGTCGGCCGCACCCGCGCGGGCGGCGTTGAAATGACTGACCCGAAGCCGGGCGAAGGAGTGGTACTTTGATCGGCCTATCTCATTATCTCGCGGTTGCTGCCGCACTGTTCACCATTGGCGTGTTCGGCATCTTCGTGAACCGCAAGAATGTCATCGTCATCCTGATGTCGATTGAACTCATTCTACTGGCAGTGAACATCAATCTGGTCGCTTTATCGTCCTTCTTGGGGGACATGGTCGGACAGGTTTTTGCGATGTTCGTGCTGACCGTCGCTGCCGCTGAGGCCGCCGTTGGTCTTGCCATTCTGGTCGTCTATTTCCGAAACCGCGGCAATATCGCGGTTGAAGATCTCAATCTGATGAAGGGCTAACGCGTGTCTGCTGAACCTCACGCCACTACGGGCCTAGCCGAAACGCTCGCGACGATTGTCGTGTTCGCGCCGCTTTTGGGTGCCATCATCTGCGGGCTCTTCAACCGCTTCATTGGCGAGAAAGTGGCGATGTTTGTCGCCACCGCTTTGTTGTTTGTCGCTGCAGCCTGCGCCGGAACCATCTTTATCGGCCATTGGCAGCACAGCTTGCATTTGCCTGCTGAGCCCATTCGCATCGCGACTTGGATCCATGTTGGCGACCTGAAGAGCACCTGGTCCATTCGTTTGGACGCCATCAGTGCCGTGATGATGATCGTCGTCACGGGCGTCTCGTCCTTGGTGCACCTCTATAGCTGGGGCTATATGGCGGAAGATCCCCATAAGCCGCGCTTTTTTGCCTATTTGTCGCTCTTCACCTTTGCCATGTTGTCGCTGGTTACAGCGGCAGACTTCATGCAGCTTTTCTTCGGCTGGGAAGGCGTTGGCCTCGCCTCATATCTTTTGATCGGCTTTTGGTATCACAAGCGCTCGGCCAATGACGCCCAAATCAAGGCCTTTGTGGTCAATCGGGTCGGCGACTTTGGCTTTGCTTTGGGCATTATGGCTGTGTTCTTTGTGTTTGGCTCGATTGAATTCAAAGAAGTCTTCGCAATGGTGCCTGAAAAGGTTGGCGTGATGCTGAAGTGGGGCAGCTATCAATTGCCCGCCATCGAGATCATCGCTTTCCTGTTGTTCATCGGCGCGATGGGCAAATCGGCGCAATTCTTCCTGCACACTTGGTTGCCCGACGCGATGGAAGGCCCAACACCTGTGTCGGCGCTGATTCACGCCGCGACCATGGTGACGGCTGGCGTCGTGCTCGTGTGCTTGTGCTCGCCCATTTATGAGGCCGCCCCCAAGACGGCTGGTTTCATCACCATCATTGGCGCGGTGACGGCCTTGTTTGCGGCGACCGTGGGGCTTGCGCAAAACGACATCAAGCGCGTGATCGCTTATTCCACCTGTTCGCAATTGGGCTTTATGTTCTTTGCCGCAGGCATTGGTGCCTATCAGGCCGCCATGTTCCATTTGTTCACCCACGCCTTCTTCAAAGCTTTGTTGTT
>NZ_JBMLTR010000212.1:0-3205 GCF_049239865.1 Aquidulcibacter sp. | reverse complement strand
ACACGATGTCGAGCGAGCCGAGGATGGCCGACACGTCGGCCAGCATGTGGCCTTTGTTCAAATGGCTCATCGCTGCCAGATGGGCAAAGCCCGGCGCGCGGATCTTGGCGCGATAAGGCTTGTTGGTACCATCGGCAACCAAATAGACGCCGAACTCACCCTTAGGCGCTTCTACGGCCGCATAGACTTCGCCAGCGGGCACATGGAAGCCTTCGGTATAGAGCTTGAAGTGATGGATAAGCGCTTCCATCGAACCCTTCATATCGGCACGCCGAGGCGGCGTCACTTTGGAATTTTCTGCCAAAACCGGGCCCTTCGGCATCATCTCGATACATTGTTTGATGATGCTGGCGCTCTCGCGCATTTCGTCCATCCGGCACAAATAGCGATCATAGCAATCGCCATTCTTGCCGACGGGCACTTTGAACTTCAGCTCAGAATAGACTTCGTAAGGCTGGCTGCGGCGCAAGTCCCAGGCAATGCCCGAACCACGCACCATGACGCCAGAGAAACCCCAGTCGAGAATGGTCTTCTGGTCAACCACGCCAATATCGACATTGCGCTGCTTGAAGATGCGGTTATCGGTCAACAAGGTCTCAATATCGTCGCACAGCTTCAAGAACGGGTCGCACCACTCATAGATGTCGCGGACCAAAGCGTCTGGCAGGTCTTGGTGTACGCCACCTGGGCGGAAGTAAGCGGCGTGCATGCGCGAGCCCGAAGCACGCTCATAAAAGCCCATCAATTTCTCGCGCTCTTCAAAGCCCCAGAGCGGCGGGGTCAGCGCGCCAACGTCCATCGCTTGGGTCGTGACGTTCAAGATGTGCGACAGGATGCGGCCAATTTCCGAGAAGATCACGCGGATGAATTGCGCGCGGCGCGGCACTTCAATCCCGGCCAAGCGCTCAATCGCCAAGCACCAAGCATGTTCTTGGTTCATCGGCGCCACATAGTCCAGCCGATCAAAATACGGCATGGCTTGCAGATAGGTCTTATATTCGATCAGCTTCTCGGTGCCGCGATGCAACAGACCAATATGGGGATCGACGCGCTCGACAATCTCGCCGTCCAATTCCAGAACCAAACGCAACACGCCGTGGGCGGCGGGGTGCTGAGGCCCGAAATTGATGTTGAAATTGCGCATGGCGGTTTCGCCCGGCAAAAGATCGGCAGAAGGATTGGTTTCTAGGGTTTGTGTGCCGTCTGCCATGGGTCAAAATCCTACCAAGTCACGCGCTTATCAAAGCACCCGATTCATCGTGTCCTTGTGGGCCAAGATGGCCACAGGATCAATAGTTTTGCCTGCGGTTTTCAGGTCTTGAGGCTGCGCTCTAAGGGCTACTCGGATCATCACGCGGCACACGCAAACGATAGGCATCAAGCGAGAGCGGTTTGAGTGGCTTATACATCACATAGCTCAAATGGGTTTTGCCAGTTGGTGCGGTGCCTTGGCGTCGGCGCGTTTCTAAAAAGCCATGTCGTGTCCAAAACGACATGCCGCGTGCATTGCCCTCCAAAACCCCAAGGCGCAGCACATCCATGCCACGACTGGCCAGCCAATCCTCCAAACCCTGATAGAGCCTGTGCGCGAGACCCACGCCGTGCAAGGCCGTGGCGACTTGGAACAGGCCGATATGGCCGACGCCCTTGTCGATCATGTCTTCGGTAACATCGATAATGGCGGCGATTTTGCCTTGGTCTTGATGGCGGCGCGCGATCAGCTTGTGGGTCGCGGTCCAGTTAAAGGAGGCGGGCGGCAGATCGGTCATGAAGTCTTCAACCCACTCGGCTTCGTCGGGCACTTCCCCTGACAGGAACACATCATATTCCGGATTGTCGCGACAAAAGGCCGCCAAATCAGGGCGATCCGCATCGGTTGCGACCCAGATATCAGCATCGGTGAGGGAAAAGACGGGTTGGTGACTCATCAGGCTGGATTAGCGATTTTTGCGGGTAGCGTCACGGGGATGGTGCGCGGCCCCTCTCGAGAAGCTCGCTACTTTGTTTTGGAATTGGGTCAAGCAGCGGGACTTTCAGCGCCTCCAAAACTTCACGGATATAGGGTAATTTTTTCAACGCTGTGAGAACCATTATATAAGCCACAGCTACCAATGCTGACGATAAAAGCTCAGATAAATCGATCCCAGCAGAGCGACTATCTTGCTCGAAAAATCTTAGTCCTAGGAAAAGGAGCCCAAAGCCAACCACTTCGATGCCTGCATAAACGGCACTGTAGAGGTAGAAGGTCCTTTTCCCCAAAGTCGCGATCTTGCCGCGATAAAGGACAAAGGCAATCAACATATAGCCCACAAAAATCACCGCCGCTAAAATAGCCCAAGCAGCCACAGCAGGGTCCGGCATCTCAATCTCTCACATACTAAATGTGATTTCTGTGTCGCAAAGATTCAACCTGAGGTCAACTCATCTTTGGGCGCGCAATAGTCAGGGAAGCAAAAGTTTTTCGCTTGGAGGTGCCGTGTTGAAACAGGGTTTTCACCAAAAGAGGGAGAGCGGACCGCGCAGCAACGACTGCGCATATGCCGATGCCGGTGAAGGGGTGTTTCAGCAAACTTAGAAGCGCTTTGGTGATCCTTATGTTTCACCAAAATGGGTCTAGAGGGAAAACGACCTTCAAACGCTGTCATCCCCGATGGCGTCAGCCAATCGGGGACCTCCTGCCGCAAAGTCCCACAAGGTCCCCGCTCTCCACTTCGCTCCGGCGGGGATGACATCGTTTTGGATGATTTCATTCTGGAAGCGGTTTTGGTGATCCCTCTGGTCCACCAAACCGCTTCCTCTAGCGTGATCGGGCGATGTGTCGCGTCAAGTCCAGATTTCCGTTGGAAATCTGCCGCGGAGCGGCGCGAAGCGGACTTGACTCGTCACATCGCCCACAAACAATTGAGGCTGGTCTTTGGTGAAGGCAGAGCCTTCACCAAAGCCTTCTAGATAGAAAAATCCTAAAGCGCTGTCATCCCCGATGGCGTCAGCCAGTCGGGGACCTCGTACCGCAAAGTCCCTTGGGGTCCCCGCTCTCCACTTCGCTCCGGCGGGGATGACATCGTGGAGGGAACTCCCCTCTCCCATGGGGAGAGGGGAGCGCATAGAACAAAACTTATCCCCCTCTATCCAAACATCCCCTAACCTAAGCCCATCTCCAACGAGAGGGCGTTGTTGCTGCAGCGGCAACACCGGTTGGGGATGG
>NZ_JBMLTR010000211.1:0-2092 GCF_049239865.1 Aquidulcibacter sp. | reverse complement strand
AAAGTCGCGCCATCTCGGTCACAGAACTCAACGAGTGCAAAGTCGTCATCCAACAACTCGACCACGGTTCCAACCTGGCCTTGAACGAGGCCCAAGTCGCTCTGATCGCTCAAGAGCGCCACAGCATCTAGCAAGTTGAGTTGCACTTTAGTCATGGTTCTTGTCCTCAGATCCGGCGCGCTTGTCAGTCACAACAAAGGCCGAAACAAACTTTGCGACGTCGTCTCCGGTCCGTATCACCCATAATGATCGCACAAAAGCTGACTTGGTTCCATAGGCAAGTTTAAAGACAATCGCGTAATGCTGGCCGAACTGGTCCTGGCGGATGAAGTTGGGAGTTTGCGTGCGGGCTGCGTCAAGCAAAGCGGATCGCAAGACAGCGACTTCCGCCAGCCCTATGCCCAATGCAGACTTGAACACTCTAGCTTTGTTGGCTCCAATTCGATGGGTCGGAGACAGAATATAATCCGTCAACTTGGCCTCAGAGATTGATATGTTATCACCAAAAGGCTGCATCACTTCGGCCCCATGGCAAACCGCTCGGCCACCTTCTCAGCAATAATCCGCGCCGCAGTATCGCCGGGGTGCGCATAGCGTTCAGTCGATGATGCGTTCGCATGTCCCAAAGCCCGACCGACTAGATAGAGTGAAGCACCATCTTCGACAGCGAAAGTCGCAAAGCTATGGCGTAGGTCATGGAGACGAACATCTGAGAGCCCCGCGAGCTCTCGCACTTTCAGCCACGCCTTATTGACCCCCAAAACCGGCTTACCGGAGATTTGGGACATGAAGACATAAGGACCCAAGCGCGGGAGGTATTCGAGGATCGCGCGCGCTTGCTCGGACAGAATGATCGTGCGTGACTTATTCTGGCTACCCATCTTTGTTCGGATCGGGGGCAAAACGAGACGCGAGCGCTCTATGTCAACTTCGGACCAATTGAGTTCCGTGATTTCGTTACGGCGCGCACCTGTCAGCATGATCAGGCGAATGATGTTGGCATAATGAGGTGCAATAACCCATGCGGCTTGCGCCTCATCGAGGACCGTCCAAAGCTTCTTTGCCTCTTCCGTGGTAATGGATCGTTCCCGGCGATTGTCGCGCAGCTTTTGAACTTTGGAGCAAGGATTGGTTTCCAAAATCTCCCGCCAGATCGCCCACGAAAACATCGCGGACAGGCACCTCATTCCACGGGAGGCAGCACTAGGTCCGCCCTTAACAATCGAACGGCCCCGGGGGCCAGTCTTGATGTCGTGTGAAGTCTTGCCCGCCGCAACGTCTCTTTGCCAAGCGGCAAGATCACTGGGCCGAATGTCCTTTGCAACAACATCATCCAGAAGGGGCTTGATATGGCGCTTGTAAGAAGTGGCATCGACCGACCAAGAGGATTCCCGCTTCAGCGGCTTGTCACTAGGCCCATCGCGGAAATACATCTCAAACAATTGGCCAATGGTCGCGTCACGCATGGCTTTGGCGATGACCAGCCCGCCTTTTCCGGCCAAGGCCTTTACCCGCTCACTTGGGGTCTCAGATAAGTCGATACCCTTGGTCGCCTCCGTGATGACTTCGCGCGCACGGTTGCGGGCTGCTTCAGGAGTCCAAGGCAAACCGTGCTCGCCAATCGTCATCCATCGTTGTTGACGGTTGACACGATACTTCACGCAATAGGTCTTCCGGCCACTCGACGAGATCCGGAGCATAAAGCCACGCAACTCAATGTCCCAAATCCGCGTGTCTCCAGTCTCCGGCGGCATCGCGGAATCGACAAATCGCTTATTGATTTTCGCCTTCAAAACGTCTGACATTGTCAACTTCCTGTGCCATTTTTGTGCTATCAATCGACCCCATCACGCGACACCATCATCTCAAAAATGGCGTAGTTTGGACCCATTTTCAGCCTTTTTTGCTACCAATTTGCTACCAAATGGGAAAAATTCAATAACAAGCTGTCCCATAACATTACAAGAAAATCTATGTGACGCAATATATTACGAAAAATCGTGACAAGCCGTGAAAACGCGAAAAAACGAGGGGTTCACTTTTCGTAATGATGGGGTCGCAGGTTCGAATCCTGTTTGCGGCACCAGTTTTT
>NZ_JBMLTR010000210.1:0-3630 GCF_049239865.1 Aquidulcibacter sp. | reverse complement strand
AACCGCTTAATCTCGTCGCGCAGGCGGGCGGCCTCTTCGAACTCAAGGTCGGCTGCTGCCGCCCGCATCCGCTTCTCAAGGTCAGCGAGAGCCGCTTTGAAGTTATGTCCGGGCGCACCCGCCTCTGGCGTCGTCTCGGCCTTGCCTTTGCCCCTGCCCTTACCTTTCACATTGGCGGTGGCATCGCTATCGGCCCCCAGACCAATCGTGACACCCTCCTTGCCATAGGGGCTATTGAGGATGTCGTGAATGTTAGAGCGAATAGATTGTGGCGTGATGCCATTGGCCTCGTTCCACGCCACTTGCTTGGCACGACGGCGATCGGTCTCATCGATGGCGCGCTTCATCGAGCCAGTGATGGAGTCCGCATACAAGATCACGCGGCCATCCACATTGCGCGCCGCACGGCCAATCGTCTGCACCAGACTGGTCTCCGACCGCAAAAACCCTTCCTTATCGGCATCCAAGATACAGACCAATTGGCACTCAGGAATATCAAGACCTTCCCGCAACAGATTGATCCCGATCAGAATATCAAAATTGCCGAGGCGAAGGTCGCGGATGATTTCAATGCGTTCGACCGTATCAATGTCGCTGTGCATATAGCGGACCTTCAAGCCCTGCTCATGCATATATTCGCTCAAGTCCTCGGCCATTTTCTTGGTCAAAGTTGTCACCAGTACGCGCCCGCCTGCGGCAATGGTCATCCGTGACTCTGCGATACAATCATCGACCTGGGTAAAGCCTTGGCCCGTCACCGGTCGGATCTCAACCGGGGGATCGATCAGGCCGGTTGGGCGGATGACTTGCTCAACAAACACCCCGCCCGTCTGGTTCATCTCCCACGGACCCGGTGTGGCCGACACACTGATCGTCTGGGGCCGCATCGCGTCCCATTCCTCAAACCGCAGGGGTCGATTGTCCATGCAGGAGGGCAAGCGAAAGCCATAATCCGACAGCGTCTTCTTGCGGCTATAATCGCCGCGGAACATCCCACCAATCTGGGGAATCGTCACGTGGCTTTCATCGACAAAGACCAAAGCATTGTCTGGGATATATTCGAACATGGTTGGTGGGGGCTCGCCCGGATTGCGGCCCGAGAGATAGCGGGAATAATTCTCAATACCGGCGCAAGACCCAGTTGCCAGCAGCATTTCGAGATCGAAGTCCGTGCGCTGCTTCAGGCGCTGGCCTTCAATCAGCAGGCCATTTTTCTCAAACCATTCCACGCGGGCCTTGGCTTCGGCCTTAATCTTCTCAATCGCTTGGCTCAGTGTTGGGCGTGGCGTGGTGTGGTGGCTATTGGCATAGACTTTGATGGCTTCGAGGTCTGCCGTCTTCTTACCCGTCAGCGGGTCAAACTCATGGATCGCCTCGACTTCATCGCCAAAGAACAAGACCCGCCAAGCCCGGTCCTCATAATGGGCTGGGAAAATATCGAGCGCATCGCCGCGCAGACGGAAATTGCCGCGCGCGAAGTAAATATCGTTGCGCTTATATTGCAGCGCGACCAGATCGCGTGTCACCGTCTGCGGATCGGCTCGATCCCCCGGCTTCAAGACAAAGGTCATCGAGGAATAGCTTTCCACCGAGCCAATGCCGTAGATACACGAGACCGAAGAAATGATGATCACATCATCGCGCTCCAAAATGGCGCGGGTTGCCGCATGACGCATCCGGTCGATCTGTTCGTTGATATTGCTCTCTTTTTCGATGTAGGTATCGGTCCGCGGCACATAGGCTTCGGGCTGATAATAATCATAGTAAGAGACGAAATATTCCACGGCATTATTGGGAAAGAAGTTCTTGAACTCGCCATAAAGCTGGGCTGCCAAAGTCTTATTATGGGCAAGGATCAGGGCCGGCCGCTGCAATCGATGGATGACTTGCGCCATGGTAAAGGTCTTACCAGAGCCGGTGACACCCAAAAGAACTTGATCCTTCTCGCCCTCTTGGGCCGCTTCACACAAAGCCTCAATGGCGGCGGGCTGATCGCCAGCGGGCTGATAATCGCTCACCAATTCAAAGCGCTTACCGCCTTCAAACTTCTCTGGCAGAGTGGGGCGATGGGGCTGCCAAGCCGGAGGTGCCGAACTGCCGCGCGCATCGAGCACATTATAGTCAAAATCATAGACAAATGGGTCG
This sequence comes from Aquidulcibacter sp., assembly GCF_049239865.1. Taxonomy (NCBI): domain Bacteria; kingdom Pseudomonadati; phylum Pseudomonadota; class Alphaproteobacteria; order Caulobacterales; family Caulobacteraceae; genus Aquidulcibacter; species Aquidulcibacter sp. The sequence goes on along the minus strand of NZ_JBMLTR010000210.1, from coordinate 1,485 downwards.
CCCGCAAACTCAACCCCAGTCACCACTTGCGCATTCGGCTTGGGATCATCCAACGCATCGGCTTCGGCCCGCAACTTCTTGATATTCTCCCACGCCTGCATCTTATCCGTTGTGGGATGGGCATTGGGCTTACGAGGTCGGGAGGAAGGGGTACGCGCCATCAGGAGAACATAGGGGGAATATCGCGATTTGGGTAGGGGCCAAAATGTCAAACCCGAGAGACAACCGATTTGAGCGATTGTAGAATTGATGGCTCGGCTTGGAGCCGCTCTAAAGCTCGAGTGAGTTGCTTCTGCAAATGCGGCTTCAAGGCTGGCGCTTGGGTTTCTCCGCGCAATGCCAGATGAATTGCCAGAGAGAATATGCGCCCTTCTTCCGAAAGGTAGCCCGAAAAGCTTGACTGCCAGCCTTGGCTTTCAAAACTCGTATGTTGAGCAAACTCAAAGGCACTATTCGCAATCACAATGCCGAGGCCGAAGTAGCAACACGCAAGATCTGTGGCCAATTCTTCGATCATCGGCTCCTCCTCTGCGCCCGGGGGTGCCTCCCAAATCGTCTGCATGGCGTAGTGACAAAGCTCATGGCCGAGTACTGCAATCAAATGGCTTGGGGTCGACAACAATCGTTCTGAATACGTGATGATGGCCTGCCCCTCTTCAATTCTAAATGTACCGAGCGGCTTGGTAGTGGGAACGACGACAAAGGTAGACACACGTCCACCAAGTGCGATCTCCTCCACAAGCTCGAAATGCAAATCTTCCAAACCCATATAGGCTTGGAGTTCTTTGGCGAGCGCCAAGACCTCATCATGGCTTTCCAGCGGTTTAGACGGCACGAGCCCCTGCCCGGCCACGAGTGGCTGGCGCGCAACAACTTTATCTGTCCCCCCCAAATGATAGAGCAGATATAACCATGTCTCGACCTGCCACTCTTCCAAATGCGGTTCGAGAAACCTTTTTTTGCGATCAAACAGACCAAACATCTTAAAGACAGCCACCTCTTGAATTGGAGCCATCGTAAGTGGAATCGATGCTTTGTGCTAGCCAAGTTAAATTTTGCGTTGGGAACCAAACCTGCACGCCCCCGCTGTCTATTCGGCTCCCGCTTGCGCGGTGGCGAAGCCAGTGAAAGGGTGTTTCAAAACACTTAGAACGCCTTTGGCGCGTCGGCGTAGCCGAGTTTACCTCTGGATGCCCCATCCTGCGCAACAAGAATTGTCGAACGGCTTCAAGACAAGCGAAGTGCCGCCTGAAGCCGGTCCAAAGCAAAGGCGCTTTGGTCGAGCACCTGCCAACCCGCTCTCGCGCAAAGGCCCCCTCACCCCCGTCCCCTCTCCGCCTCAGGAGGCGACAGGTGATAATCGCACAAAAAAACGCCCCGACCGTGTGGGTCGGGGCGCTCTTTATTTCGATGGCCTCAGGCTTATCGCCTCAGGCCTTATTCAACCACTGCTGCCACAACGCCTGCACCAACGGTGCGGCCGCC
>NZ_JBMLTR010000209.1:0-1480 GCF_049239865.1 Aquidulcibacter sp. | reverse complement strand
GAGCCTGGCAATTGGACCGGGGCGCGGCCGATGGAGCCGAAGATTTGTTCGAGGAAGGTGACTTCGCGGCCGCGGGTTGGGGTGCGGCGGGTGTCATAGTCAATCACGCGGCCATCGGCGAGGCCGTATTTGCGCACACTGGCCACTTTGTCGCCGTCATCGAACGAGATGGCGACAATGGTACGTTCCATAGTACGCGGCAGATAGAAAGCCGTCTGCTTTTGGATTGACGAGATATAATACCAAGTTTGCTCGTCAAAGGTTCCGGTCTGGGATGGATTGCCCATCCGCGTGAGAACGGTTTCCTTGGTGTCGACGCCGTCTTGGAACGGAGCGGTTTGGCTTTCGTCGGCGAGGAAGCCGCGCCGGTCCACAACGCCTGTGCAAGCCCCTAGGAGCGAGGTGCCACAAAGCAGAGCAACAGCAACCAAATTTCTTCCGCGCATCGTGTTAATCCCATTTAAGCCAACCCCACAGGGGTGCTTGCTTCGTGCTTTGCCTGCCCATAACGTGCAACTGGCAACAAATTAAGGCAAAAATGCCAAAGAATTGATGCCGCACCTGTCACGGCGCTGTAGATGTCTGTGCACGTTGAGCCAAAAATATGGCAAAGCCCGCAGTGCTTGCCTTGACCTAGCCCGCCGGAATGTAAGGTTCAAGCCTAAGGTTCACGTTTCAGCTTCATCTTGAAGTGTTCAAGGCCGACCCACATGTGTGTGGGCGGTTGGTTTCTCCCCCCCCACAGGTCCCCCATGCCCGCAAATTTGATTTCTCGCCTGTTCCGCAAAAAGCCCATCAAAGTGGCGGCCCGCGCGCTCTATGACCAACTCAGCCTCGCCGCGCGCAACCCTGAACTCTATGGTGAAGGCCGCGTGCCCGATAGCCCAGATGGTCGGTTTGAGATGTTGGCGCTGCATGCCTCCGTTCTGTTTTCTCGCCTGTCCAAGCGCGGTGATCAGGCCGAAGAAACCTCCCAAGAAGTCTTCAACATCATGTTTTCCGCGCTTGATCATGCGTTGCGGGAATTGGGCGTCGGCGATTTGTCTGTGGGCAAGCGAATCAGAAAGCTGGCTGAAAGCTTCTATGGCCGCATGGCGGTCTATACCGGGACCCTTCAATTGCCTGAGGACGAACAATTGGGCGTTTTGGCTGAAGCCATCAGCGTGCATGTGCTGGAAAAAGACCCCGCCGCACAAGGCTTTGCCACTGAATTGGCCTCACGCATCCGTGATTGGACGCTTGACCTGCAAGGGGTTGCGGACGACACTCTCCTACGCGGTGAACTACCCCTGCCACGCTGAAAAGCCATGGAAACTGCAGCGATTTAACCAGAATCGTCTGAATAATGTCATGGAGTTTCGCCAATTGGGTGGTTAATGCCGCCTCGCAGCGCTGACTGGTTCGGTCAGCTAAGGCGCAGGGGCTAACGCCCAAGGAGACGGGATGACAAGTGGCTTAACGCTATCGATCGACGCCATGG
>NZ_JBMLTR010000208.1:4423-20084 GCF_049239865.1 Aquidulcibacter sp. | reverse complement strand
AGGGACTGACTGTTGTGATATCGCTTCATGCTTAAGCATAACTACGTTCATAGGCTTTACCCAATGACTGCTACTGGCCTTCCATTCCAGGTTTTAGTGTACGCCGCAGCCGCTGCGGCTGAGATTGGGGGCTGCTTTGCGGTCTGGACGGTTCTCCGCAATGGGGCACCAAAGCCTTGGCTTTTGGTCGGTATTTGCCTACTTGTGATTTTTGCCTGGCTTTTGACGCTAATTCCCTCAGCCTTGGCAGGTCGGGCATTTGCCGCCTATGGCGGGATTTATATTGTGGCTTCCTTAGGGGCAATGTGGTTTCTCGAGCGCACTATGCCCGATGCTTGGGATATCAGCGGTGGCTTGGTTTGTTTAGCGGGGGCCGCCCTCATCCTTTTTGCGCCGCGGACAGCCTAGGGACAAATCAAATAGGCCTTCCGCTTCCAAACATGGGACTCTTGGATGACTCATGAATCCCTAAGGTTATCAATGCTTCTTGAAAGAAGAGATACACAACGTTCGCCCTTACTAGCTTTACAAGCAAATTTTAGGTTTTCGGACAACCCGGTCCTTAGAGAAAATGACAGGAGGCATATTTGATCCGTTTTGTGACAGGAGTACGCAAAAAAGTGGCGTACTCCCTAGTTGTCTTGCCAACAGTAACGGGAATTGACCTTTAGAATAAACATCCGCTTTGGCGGCGCAGACTACGCAAACCAGCGGTTCCGCTTTCGGCCAATTGTCGCCGAAATCGGACCTCTAAAGCGTCTGCTTTTTGGTGAATAGGCACATGCTCTAGTCCACCTCCATCACCGCCAACACCCAATCAGCCGCAGCTTGTGCCTTGCTTGCTGCGGTCAAGAATGAAGATGGGTTGTCGCCAAGGGCTTTGAGCCAGCCATCAATATAGGCTGCATGATCTTCAAGGTGATCAGCGGGCAGCCCAATGTGCGCTCCGATAAAGGCACTGGCAAGCTCTGCAACGAGCTCCTCTAATGCATAGCCTGCATCGCCAAAGCGGGTCTGGCCGAAATCACGGTTGAGGCGTGTCTCATGACGCGAGGCATGGGCGGTCTCATGGGCAAGGGTTGCCCAATACTGGCTGCCATCGCGAAAGGCCTCGCGAAGGGGCATTTGGATGAAGTCTGCAGCCTTGGAATAGAAAGCCCGATTGCCACCGTGGCGAAGGGTGACTGGGATGCGCGCGAAGAGAGAAGCCCAACGCGTCTCATCTTCGCTATTGGGGATCAGCGTACGCGGAGCAACTGGCGTTTCAGTGGGCGCATAGAAGGTTTCCGGCAGACCTTCGATTTGCTCGGCATTGAAGACGGTATAGCCGCGCAGAATACGCCGGGGCTCACCAGTCTCGTCGCCATTGGCACCCTTTGCCTTGGGAGCCCGAGAAGGCTTTCCATCACCTTCTGACTTATCGCCCAATTCGGCATAATAGACGACAAAGGACCCGCGCTCACCTTTGCGGACGCAGGCTTTCATGGCCAAGGCCTGCTTGAAGGTGAACCAATGGCGTGACCTAAAACCACTCTCTAAAGAAGCGGCCCAAAGGGCAATGATATTCATCCCGCGATACGGTGTTCCACACGAGCGCAGGGGCAAGACCAAAGCATCAGGCGTGGCGATATCATCCCATGGCTTAATCCAGGGACGAACACCGCGCTCCAATAGCGAACTGATCTGCGCTGTGACACGCTCATGGGGTGTCAAACGAACTTCATCGGACGCTGATGAATAGCGGGAATCACGAGATGCAGTGATTGAGAGTGACATGGCGGAAGACCTCCGCCGATGGGATTTTGCGTTACGCGATACTCACCATGAGTTCGCGCCGCCCCCATCGACCGAGATCAACAAGCCGCACCCCTGATTGCCTGCCCGCACCCCGGTAGTTGCGCCTTGTCCAGACCGGGGCGGAAGCGTAGCGCCCGACAGCACGGTTGCGGGCGGGATTTCAGGGGTGCAGGGATTTTGGGGCGATGGCGGCGGCGGACTAGCAATTGCTTCTACCGAGAGAGCGAGACTTCGTGTTGAAGGTATCAACAGTCTATTCCAGACTGATGCAATTGACTGCACCGCAAGAAAGCGCTTGGGTCACACCCTCGGTTGTCGCTTGCTACCGTTGCACTTTTTGACTTGGATTTACAAGAAGATGACGCTCGATATCAGAGGGAGTTTGAAAAATACAAAACTAAGTGCGAACCGATACATTGTTTTTGAGGAACTGATTTCAAATGCTATAGACGCTTATTTAATACGAAAAGCGGGGGAACCAAGCGCGGAACCGTTGAAGGTCAATCTGACAATAGACTTTACGCGCGCTGATTTGCTGAACGAGCGCGAAACAATGACCATTTCGTGCAGCGATAATGGTTGCGGACTTGGAGATGCCCAACTTAAGGCATTTCTCACCAAAGATACTTCATACAAAGATGATCTGTTGATTCCAGGCATCGGGCGTTGTAAGGGAGCTGGCCGAATCCAGTATTTTCATCATTTTTCAGAGCTCAAGATTGAAAGTATTTATTCCGCCGAACACACACTCAAGATGCGGTCCGTTAGATTTATAGAACCTCAGAAGCAAATTGATGACGCCGATTTTCGAATTTCTGAAGTGGAAAACGCTGAAGTCGGCACGGTAGTGTGCCTAGATCAGTTCAAGGAAGCTGTTCGCACTAAGCTGTTTAATGGGTTGGAACTAAGCAGCCTTTTTGCGGCTTCTGTGCTGCGCCAACAAGTGCTCATAGCATTTTTGCAACGACTCGTTGGCCTTCAAGTTGAATTGGGGGAATTTGAGATCAATTTTTGCTCGAACCATTGGAAGGAAGCTGAACCTCAAAGGGCTACTTTGTCAAAAGGTGATTTGCCAGAAGTAACCTCGCGATTGTCAGTTGACATCCCGGAGCGCGATCCACTCAGTGGGGTGGAGCTTGGTTCCAAACAGCAATTTGTGATTTCGCACTACAGGCTGAATGCCATTGAGTACGGGTTACCTCGCAATGCCATTTCATTCTGCGCGAAATCCACCCCAGTAAAGGACATCACAAAACACTATCTGCGAACAGGTGCGGAACAAAACAACCCCCTTAACGGGTATCATCACATTGTTTTGGTTGAAGCTGAGTATCTTGACTCACACGTGAATGAAGCACGGGATGATTTTGACAACATTCCGGAATCCATCCCCAGCGGCGAATTGTTTGCATCTGAAAAGCTGTCATATGCCGACATTCACCAAGCAATTGACCCTTTAGTAGGTTCAATGGTGAACCCAGCCGACTGGAAGAAGGAAGTTGTTATAGATAAAGCGACCCAGCAGTTTGGCATAAGTGGGGCGATGCTGAATGAAACAAGCACGCGAGTGATTTATGGCGACACGCCTCAGTCTGTAGCCGAGCGGGTTTTGAATAAATATCAAAAAATTGTTCTAGAAGAGACTGCTGAGATCTTCAGCCTAAAAGAAGCAATTGTAAACGCCGAGCCAAATTCCACTGATTTTCGTGAGAAAATTCAAGAGTTGTCATGGAAGTATACCTCATCGCTTAAGAATTTCGACATGGCAAATCTGTCTCAACTTATTGTTCGACGCGCCGCGCTTGTAGACATCCTTGATTTTGCCTGCCGCAAGCAACTCAAAATGCAGGAACTAGTCCAAGGGGAGCGACGAAAGGATGAAGAAATCATCCACAGCATTTTCTTCCCGATGCGAAAAGATAGTGTTGATGCGCCTGATCACGATATTTGGTTGTTGAGCGAGGAGTATCAGTATTATGAGTACATCGCGTCTGACATGCTGCTTTCAAAATTCAAGTTCGATGGTGAAAACCCGTTATTCGAATCTGATATTGACGAGGTTTTACAAAGCGTTTTGGAAAAGCGCACTTCAGAGAACGACCAAAAGCGACCCGATATTGCGGTCTTCAGCAAAGAAGGCTCAGTGATAATTATTGAGTTCAAGGCGCCGGGAGTGCCGACTGATCAGCATATCGGTGATCTGTCCGAATATGCTCAACTGCTCGCAGCTAAATCTGGGGGTAGGCTCAAAAAATTCTATGGATACTTAATCGGCGACACTGTTGATACTCTGCGCCTGAGTGGCTGGACGCCGTTCCCGACTGGTGCTGGATGGTTCAAGTCGGATGGTCTAGTTGACCCGACAACACGGCAGCGATTAGGTGAGACTTATTTCGAAATCGTTCAATATAGTGATGTCATTGATCGTGCCCGGAAACGAATAGGTATCTACCGAGACAAGCTTGGATTGGATTTCGGGAATGGGGCAGGCTGAGTTTCGGACACAAGAAACGAAGCGAACCAAAGTCAAATCGCAGGTCAAATGCTAGAGGTAAGGTGGTTGGGTTATGTCGGAGCCACGCGCCAGTCACCCAGCGCGCAGCCATCTTGATCAAAGCTCGGCAAAGCGCACTACTCCGCCGCAATCCCCACAACGTCCAAATCCGGCGCAACCGCCTCAGCTGTCACCAAAGCCTCTAAGCCTTCATCGGTGACTTCAAAGGCAGGATATTCATCAGGATCACTCACGTTCACCAAGCCAGCGGTGACGATCACGCCGGGCAACCAACCAGTTCCTTCAAGGCTTTGCGCCGCCATGAGTGCCAACTCATCCTTGCGCTTGCCTGACAGCATGACTTCAAACGCCTTGCGATCCTTGGCAGTCGGCAAGTCCACCACCGCAGGACTTTCCATAATCGCATCTGCGATTTGGGCCTTGGTCAGCCCCATAAAGAAGTCTGTGGTTGTGCTCCAATATCTGGTCATATCCACTTGCAGGCGGGTCGCGAGGCTATCGGCCACTTCCTGTTTGCGGCGACAGATAGGGGTGGTGCCGCTGTGGCTGAGGTCGAGGGTAGAGGCGATCAGTGTAGCTTGGGCTTCGAGCAGGACTTCCGCACTTTGGCCCATGCACCAGTCAAACCACTTTTCTTCGCACAAATCCAAGCCGTGCAAGGCTTCGCGCTTGGAAGCGAGCGGTTCGGCATCGGCATTGGACAAACACACAAAGGCATGAACGGCCATGCCTACAGGGCCTGTCATCGCCATGAAGTGACAACCCAATGCATAGACCGACAAAGCCAAGGCCACATCGGGTGCTTGGGACAAATGCGCCCGAATGGCGCGGGTGCGGGCGGCAGTCAGCTCGTTCAGCGTCTTTTGGGTGAAGCCTGAGACGCTGCTGGCGGGCAGAGGATCATCATCTTCCCAAGGTGGACGTTCATCGGTGCTGGCCGTTGGGGCAGGCACTTCTGAGCCAGTTTCGTCTTCCGGGCTGATGTCCTCTACAGGCGTGGCCTCATCATCACTTTGACCTGCTACACGCACACTGCCTGCTGAAGGATCAATGACGATAACTGTTACACCATCGGGTGAGGGTTGGATTGTGCAGGGTGCTGCTGTTGGTGAAGTGCCTTCAACGGTCTCTGCCTCCAGCCGCTCTTTTTCGCGACGGCGATCAGCTTCGGCTTTGGCCTTGTCTTGGGCGCGGCGTGCATCAATACGGTTGATCTTGCGCTGATCGGCGGGTGTCACCACGCCAATGGTGGTGACAGCTTTGCCATCATGATCCACGCTGATCACACAGCCCGCCAAGGGCAATTTCTCTGAGTCCCATATCTGACAGGCACTGACCAAGGCGGCGATGCTGGCTTGCAGATTGGGTATGTCCTCATGATCGGGGTTCTCAGTGCGCAGTGCTTCCAGCCGATTCGTCAGTTCGGCGTGTTCATCGCGTTCTACGTCTGTTGGTTCACGCCAGTCTGGCCTTAAGCGGTTGATATGCCCGCCATCCATACGGCCATGACCCAGATTGACATTGACCCAACCCCAGCCAAACTCAATTAACGGGCGTTGCAGCTCTTCAAGCTTTTCAGTCGCCAAGCGATTGAGCAGGTCAGGGCTGTCGAGAAACACCAGCTCGTCTTCAAACAGATCACGCCGCACGATTCCGCCAGCGGCCTCATAGGCATCAATCCCAACAAACTTGGCCAGTCGATCATTGGCACGCACAGCACCCTGGGTGAGGTAGGACCGCACCGCATAGGCATTCATCACCGGCTTGGGCATGATGATGAACACACTGTCCTGGCGATCATGCTCACCCACCAGACAGAAGGCCCGTGCAGCATCAAGAGACAATTCGCCTTTGCGGAAGGCTGTTTTCAACAAGGGCGACAAAGCCGACAAAGCCAAGCGTTGCTGCACATGGCGGACGCTGGTGCCAAAGCGGGCCGCAATCGCGTCTTCAAGAAGGCCAGAGGCGGCCAAACGGCCAAAGGCCTCCACCTCATCAAGAGGATGCATGGCCACGCGCTGGACATTCTCGGCCAGTGAGGTTTCTTCAGCGATTTCGGCAGGGACAATCGAACAGGGCACGGCAAAGTCAACCGGGATCACCTTGCGCTTAGCAAGCAGCTTCAAGGCGGCCAAGCGACGACCACCTGCGGACACCTGATACTTACCATCGCCAACCTCAACGACGGTGAGACCCTGCAACAGGCCATGGGCTTCTATGGATGCGGCAAGATCCTCAACGGCGACTTTCTTCTCAATGCGACGGGCATTCAAAGGCGACGGGGCCAGCTTGCATAAGGGTATGGATTGAACATGAGACATTTGTGTAAACTCCAGACAAATTGGAGTTTCTGGCGTGGACCATCCATCACCAGAGCCGCCTGCGCGGCACAGTCTTACCCGCCCACGCCGCACCGAGCGCGCAAGGGCGCAGAGGCGTCAGCCGTCCCTTGCGGGCGCAGGGAGGACGGGGCAACCGATTTAGGCGCGCGGGCGGGGGTGGGGAGGTTGTGGGGGCTTGCTCTAAATAGATGGAGGGCGGTTATTTGGACTAGTTCCGCAATGGCCTTCTTGTGTTTTGGAAAGAACCCCTGCAATTTACGATTGGCGGTAAGTGGCAACAATTGGCCGAAAGGAATTGCAGGTTTGGGAGTCAGCAGCTAAGCAAGCATACATCGTCGAGCACGATTATATCCTTGTTTTCGCTTCGGACTTGCAAAGCACATTACCTCAAGTGCAGTTGCTAGTCGCCCAACTGCCGCTCCTTCCCGGTAAATAAATCTTTAATATGCTGACGCACCTTGTCGTCCTACAGCTGGAGTTGTAGCCGGGGCGACAGTGACCTCACCAATCACCAGCCGTGCTTGGATGATAGCTTGGGATGTGGACAGCCTGCCTTTGTTAATCTCGTCAGCATAAGTCATCAGCCGCTCACTCGCTGCAGAACCCATCTGGGCATCCTCGGGCACATAGATGCCATTATTTGCAACAATCGATGCCTCCCACGCGGTGCGAACCGCAGCCCAATAATCCTTGGTCTTGGCCCAGTAAGCATCAGCGGCAGCGGCGTTGAAACCATCAAAGCGGGTATAGCTATTAAGGGTGCTTTCTTGAACAATAGGGACGAGTTTCCCTTCCTTCATGCCCATCTTCATATTATCCTGCCAGTGTATCCAGCCGGTTGGGGTTGGGCTATGTCGGTTGATAGCCATGTAGCGATCATAAACGGGGTTGCGAATGGCATCGCGGCGCGCGAGGGGTCGCCAGGTCCAGCGGCTGCGCCAGCGCTGCACGCCGCCTTCACTCGTCCACTCGCCAAGCGCGCCATAGCGAGGGCTATCATCGGTCTGCCATACGGTTTGCGACCATCGTCCCGAGCGCAGAGCAGCGGGTGTGCTTTCTAGTTTCCACCGGTTTGGCCCTTCATAGACCAAGAAATTGGCTGGCTCATAAGTCCAGTCTTGGCGCCAATGCTTGGTTAGATGCAGCTGACCATTCACTTCACCTACCAATATGTGCTGGAGCACGATTTTGCGGCCCGTGTCTTCAATTACGCGAACAACTTCGTATCCGCCTGAGACTTTTGGCTCAATGGGGGTGTAGTCCTCTTGCCAGGCGGTTTGCTCACGAAAATCAAACTTGACCCTGAAAGTGCCGGCCATTGCGAGGATATTGGCGCGGTCAGCTTGAAACTTGGCTGCTTCCGCAGCGGCGCTGCGACCGGTAACTGGTTCGTCAGCGCGCGCAGCCAAGGGAGATAAGACGACACATGCGGCGAGGAGGAGTTTGAGTGAAATTTTCATGGTGATTATCCTTTAGGCGATTAAAATTTAAGCGTGAGCGAGGCACTGAGATTTCGTCGGGGTTGGGTGTAGGCGTCCAAAGTCGTGGAAGCTGAAGAAAGCCCGCGAATATCGCTCCACCAAGCGTATTTTTCGTCGGTCAAATTGAACATGCCGACGCGCAAAGTTGCAGTTTCCCATAAGGTGAGAAAGGCGGTGACATCGACAATCGTAAAGCCTGAGCCGACAAAACAGTCGGGCGAACATGTATCACTCACATCAGCTAGGTCTTTACCCGAAGAGTGTGTGACAATGACTTGGCCACCGAAACGATTATTGGGTGCGCGGTAACTGAGGCCTGCGACGAGCTTAAACGGATCAATGCTGGAGAGCGGGGTTTGGGGGCCATTCTCAGACTGGCCATCGCCTCGGGCAAAAGACGCGCTAACATTGCCGCCAAAGCCGCTTACAATATCAAAGTCAACGCGCGCTTCCGCACCACTGATGTTAACTTGTCCGATATTGAGAAATTGAAAAACTCCCGGGTCCAAGGGCGTAAAAGTGCCACTGACTTGGCGCTGTTCAATGAAATCCTTGTAGTGCCCTTGGAAGGCCGTGGCACTGGCGACAATGCGTACGCCGCTTATATCCACATCGCGCAATCGTACGCCGCCTTCAAAGGAATTACTGGTCTCAGGCCTGAGGTTTGGATTGGCCAGCGACCGATAGTTTTGAATGACGTTGGCGAAGCCATTATTCACTTGGCTGGGTGTCGGGCTGCGAAAGCCTGCCGAGTAATTGGCAAATAGACCAAACTGGGGTGTCGTCCAGAAAATACCGCCGAGCTTTGGCGAGACGTGGCTGTCGCTTTGCTTGGCGGGGGTGCCCGGAAAAAGCGGATCGGCTTTGGGTGTCAAGCGATAGCTATCGATGCGGACAGCTGGGTACACCATCAACCTCCCATCGCCTATACTGATGCTGTCTTGAAGAAAAAGCCCTGCCACATCATAGTCGGTGACAGGGAAGGCGCGCGTCGGGAAGGTCTCACCAAAGGGAGGTATGGTGCCGTCGCGTGTGCCGCTTTGCTGGGTTTGAGAAATGTCTCCCCCGAGCAAAAATAAGTGTTGGACGCTGCCTGTTTTAACGATCGACGTTAGTTGGAAGCTGCCACCGACAACCTCATTATTGAAAGTGTTGTCGCGGATACGATCCGCCGCGATATTCCTGTCTTCAGCGGTAAACTGACGCGTTTTGCTCGTCTGACGATAGATGGCAGAGCTGGCTGTTTTGATAAGGCCATCACTTGAGTAGCGCCAATCGAGGCTGATCCGGTTGCGTGATAACTGGTCACGCGCGTCAAGATTGAGGGTACTGGTAGAAACCAAAGGCGCTAGCGCGCGGGCGCTGAGCACTTCTGTGCGGCTATCACGCTCTTGGTTTTCATAAGTAAGGCGAAAGCGATTGTTGTCAGTAAGTGCCCAAACCAATTTGGCAAGTACCGCATCGCTATCATTAGTCTGCGGGTTTGGAGCGGTGCGCGTTGTATTGGCGCTAAAGTTTGTGCCGGCATTGCCTTGTGCATCAGTGTCGCGGCGGGTGTAGGCGATAAGGCCAGAGAACCCGCCCTGACGGGCACCAAGTGCCAAACCAACAGCTTGGCCATTGTCAGCATCACCATAAGCAATTCGCGCGCGGCCTCCAAAGCTTGCGTTTGCCTTCAAGAAGTCTTCTGGGTCTTTAGTGGTAAAGCTAACCGCACCTGCAAGACCGTCGCTGCCATACAAGGGTGAAGCAGGCCCGCGCAAAATTTCTAGTGACTTGACCAAATCAAGATCGGCATAATCGCCGCGTCCGACAGATTGCGCGCCAAAGGAAAAAGCGTCTGGTAAACGAATACCATCGGTCTGGATTAGGACTCGATTGCCTTCGAGGCCACGAATATTAAATCCTGAGTTACCATCCCGACCTATTGACGACAAAGCTGCTGAGAAGCGGGAAGGCTGACTGCGCACTGAGACGCCAGGCTCAAAGCGTACAGCATCTTTGATGTCGCCCACCAATGTATCATCAAGCTGCGCGGTGTTGATAACCGAGACAGTTGCGGGTGCATCGATTACGCGAATAGGCGCGCGGGTTGCGGTGACAGTTATAGTTTCAGTCGGCTTCGCGGTTTGTTCGGTTGAGGCGACTTCTGCCAACGCAACGCCAGACCAAGTAGCATTGGCAAGCAATGCCACACCACTGGCGACCGCTGTCATAGCAGTTCGCTGCCTTACACATTTATTTGTAGCCACCAAAATCATTACACCCAAGCCTTTATTGCGAACCATTCGCAAAATGAACATGCCTTAGTTGCGAATGATTCTCAAGTGCATTGACGCAGTAAAGGCATTGGGGCACAAATAGGCGTTCACCCAAAAGGTGAATCGCCGAAAAATTTTGGAGCCTATAATGACACGCCAAAGCCAATTTCCGTGCTACGACTACCTCGACAAACCTTTGTCCGCGTTAACCGAAAACGAGGCACACTTGGTTGTGACGATGCGCATTTGGGCAAGAGGAGCCATGGCACGAACATGTCCGTTGCGGCTGATCGCACCAAGGTTTTTGCTAACAGGGCAAGGCCATTTGATGGTGCCATTCCATAATTTCATGATGGCCCTAGGCCATAGTTCTGCACGCGCAATTGGCCTGTCGGTGCACGAAGATGGGTGCGTTACAGACGATGAAGCTTTAGTGCTGGCAGCGTTGGGGAATGTTATCTATGCGGATGCTGCGGGCGCGCGATGTGCATTGGCACCGATAGTCGCTGCAGATTGTCTGGATGCGCTCATTTGCAGAATCGTATCTATTCTGCCCATTGTAGCTCCCCAGAAAGTTCATTAAATCCCTGAATATTTTGGTATTTCGGCTGAATTTGGTCTATTGTGGTTGGACTGCTTAAGAGATCTCGGACGTCAAAAGTTGCAGTGCAGAGGCGAATAAATTCTTTGACCAAAGGTCCAAGTTTCAGGTGGCAGAGCACTGGGACATGCACAGGCACGCGCAGGCGGTGACGCGGACGAAATACTAACATCGTTATTGATTGATAACATGTTTGATGTTAGTGAATGACAATGACGTTATCGAATGATCCCGATGCCCATATGAGGGGCCCAAACCTGCCATTGGCGGCCTCCCTCCATGACTATGTTCAATCTGTTCTCAAAACGGATTTGCAACTTCGCCTTCTAGAAGACGGTGAGAAACTGCCGCTTTATCTGAAGCAGCAGTTTGAATTGGTTCAAGGTTCTTATGCAGATCGACCGCTCATCTTTGCGGTTGAGCAAGGCGTGGGGTCGTCAGCGCCTTCGGCTCTACGCAAGTACCTCGCCCAAATCGAGCGTCTCCTTGGAAAGCCGGTCATCCTTGTTCAGTCCAGTATGACGGGCTTCCAGCGCGCAGCACATATTGAAGCCGGACAACCTTTTATTGTGCCTGGAAAGCAATTGTTCATGCCCCAACTTGGCATAGTTTTGACTGAGCGGTTTTCGAGGAAGGCTATTCGGCAGTTGGATACACTGACACCTGCTGCGCAATTGACATTGTTCACTTTATTGACTGGCGCGGACCATCAAGAAGCAACACCGAGCCAACTCGCCAAGGGCTTAGGCTACACGGCCATGAGTATGGGTCGTGCGATTGCTGAATTGGCGATCTTGGGTTTGGTGGAGGCCAAACGCCAGGGCCGCGAGAAGCGCGTCCGCCTTGCAGGTCAAAAGCAAGAGATATGGGAGAATGCTCAAGCGTTTCTTGTCTCACCTGTCCGTTCATCCCATCTCGTGCGCTGGCTTTGCCCGCCCCCAAGGCTCAATCTCGGCGGTCTATCGGCTTTGGCAGCCCATAGTGATCTGATGGATGCAGGGCTTCAGACCTTTGCGATCGATGGCCTGCATTGGGCAGTTTTCAAGTCTGATGGCGCCGTCGAGAGCGTCGCAACGGATTATGAAGCTCACGCCCAACTGGATGTTTGGCACTATTCGCCTGCAAGGATCGAGCAAGAGGACCACAGCTTCCTTCTGTCGATCTATGCCCAATTCAAGGATGATCCAGATGAACGCGTCTCACTGGCTGCACAGTCTTTGACCGAAGGGCTTTGGGCATGAGAGGATTAGACCTGTTTCAGGCGCGGTTTGCGGCATTTGGGGATTCCTATGCCCTGATTGGTGGGGCCGCCTGTCACTTGATATTCGAGGATCTTGGCTTGGCTTTCCGTGCCACAAAGGACCTTGATATTGTCCTGTGTGCTCAGGTGGTCGATGCAGGATTTGCGCAAGCCTTATGGGCGTTTATTCAAGATGGCGGCTATGAGATCAGGCAGCGCGCGGACGGAAAGCCGACCTATTATCGTTTCGCAAAGCCAGCCAACGCCGACTTTCCCTACATGTTGGAGATTTTTGCGCGTCCGCCAGCGACTTTGGACTTAGTCCCCAATCAAACAATCATCCCTGTACCCATAGAAGATGGGCAATACAGCCTTTCAGCCATCCTGCTTGATGAAGATTATTTCGGCCTGTTGCGCGGCATGATCCGTCGGATCGATGGGGTCTCTGTTCTGGATGAGTATGCCCTGATCCCATTCAAAGCGAAGGCTTGGATGGAATTGTCTGATCGTCGCGATGCAGGTGAAGACATCGACAGTCGTACTATTGTCAAACACCTCCGCGACGTGTTTCGCCTGATGGCAGTGCTTGTTCCGGGGCGCAGATTGATCCTGCCAGAGCAAATCAGAAACGACATCGCTGACTTCTGTGATCGGATAAGCCGCCAAGCGGGTATCAACCCAAGTGATTTTGGTTTGGCAATGAACCTCCAAGACGCGGCAACTTTGCTTGAGGAACTCTATTCCATCCGTGCATAGTAACCTCACTTCACCTCCAAGCCCCGCCGACCCATCTTCGGTGTCGGCGAGAGCGGTTGGGGCGGCGGATGAAGGACGCCCGTAGGAGAAGGCCGCTTGGCCTTCGGGACCGAGCGTCCCCGCCGCGCCAAGTCCCATAGCTTCGCGAGACAACGTGCGCGTGTCAGAAAGTCCGTCGTGACAGACTTACCAATCGACTGCCACCGTGCGCTTTGCGCAGAGAGCTTGTGTCCAACCATGCAGCGCATCGGTGGCGGTTGATGGGTGCCCTATGATTGCGGGCTTTCTGGCAGCGCATTTCTGCGAGTCTCTAAATTCTGCCTTTTTGACGCGCGAGTTTGGCAATCGCGCTGATAGGTCTTTTTTCAACAAAATGCTGATCCCGCTCAACAGGCAAACCCAACCGCCCGCGTACTGACAAAATCTCAGATAGCGACACACTACCCAACTCAGGGCAACCTAAGCCCAAATCGCATAGCCCAAAGGCCACATCCTCATTGTCAGGATCGATCTCGGTAAGAAGCCAAGTTGCATTGGCGTCTGGTGTAAACAGCTTCACGACTGGGACTGGATCAATGTCCTCGCCCGCACCAGACCTTGCGCCATTGGCCAAGAGTTTTGCACGAAGATGAGCGGGAAAAAGTGTACTTGGCATGACAGCCTCCTTGAAGAACGCCACGCACCATGCGGGCGAACCTGCAAGCTGCCGCCAGACGCAGAAGTGCCGCCGTCAACGCCACGAGCGAAGCGAGGGCTTGACGGCAAACCGCGTCTGGCACCCTCAAACCCGTCGTCCGCAATGGGCGGGGCAAAGCGATACGTCGTCCCGGTCTCCGACAAACGCAACCGCTAGTATAAGCGCGTGCATAAGTTGGTTAATTGCCCGTTGTCAGATCGACAAAGAATAGGTTCTCTCTCAAGATTCAAGCATAAATTCTGTGCCAATTTGCTCCATTTAGTGCCTCAGTCAAAAATAGCGTGGTTAGCGCCCAAGCAAGCGATGCAATCATAAGTTATTGATTTATAACATTAAATATACTAATCTTGTGCTGCCTATCTCAGGCTGCAGACCAATATTTTGATTGGCACGATCTATGCTTGGGATCACTTACTGCGGTGAGTCCGCCTTAAGCGGTCCTGCCGCGTCATCCTTGCGACGTTCACTTTGTGTGCGCGTCGGTATTGGGGGACAGGGGTATGGGAATTCGCACGCGGATTGCATGTCTTGGGGTTGGGGCCGTGATTGGCCTGTCAGCTGGGACCCAGTTTGTCGCCGCGCATTACGATTATCACCGCGCTCTTGGCTGGGGCCTAGAGATTGGCAGTGGTGTCAAATTGTATCCATTCTGGGACATCTTGCTCTGGGCAAAACAATGGTCCGCCAGCCCAAGCCATGGCCCAGTCATGCGGGCAGGGGCAGCACTCATACTGTTAGGTGTAGCGCTAGGTGCTATGCTGGTACGTTTGTTCGACCAGGGCAACGGTGCGCTCGGGCAGACCAACGATGCCAGCGGCGTGAAGGTCAATTACGGCCATCGCGCACGCGGATGGGGTGATCCCAAAGCGCTAGTCAAGGCAGGGCTAACGGGCTTGGAAGGCGTCGTCCTTGGCCGGATCAATCGACCCGGCCTACGCGATTTCTTGCTTGCCCCCAAACTTCTAACCAGCCCCGATATGCGCCCTGCTTTGGTGACGGGAGGCACACGCTCGGGCAAAGGGCGCGGCATTGTCGTGCCGACCCTGCTGACTTGGAACTGGTCGACGATTGTCTTTGATCCCAAGGGCGAACTCTGGGCGACGACCGCCGGGTTCCGCAGCCAATTGGGTCCGACGCTCTTCTTCAATCCGCTGCATCCGGCCACCGCACGGTTCAATCCGCTGGCCGAGATCGGTACCGGAGATCGAGCTATCTCAGATGTACAAAAGCTTGTGGCGATCCTGGCTGAACCCGGTGGGGCGTCAGGCCATCAAGATTTCTGGGACAAACAGGGTGCAGAAATGCTGTGCGCCCTGATCCTACACACGCTTTATACTGAGGTTCCTGAGAACAAGTCGCTGGTCGGCGTCAAACGCCTGAGCGCGGACCTTGATGCAACCGCCAAAGCTATGGCGACGACGCTGCACCGGCGCGACCACACAGGCACTGCAATCACGGACCCCTATATTGCCGATGTGGCGAGCGCCTATCTTTCAGCCCATGAGCGTGGCCGCAAAAGCGTCCAGATGACCGTGCGATCTTATCTGTCGTGGATTGCGGGCACAGAGGTTGAGCGGGCTTTATCAGCCAGCGACTTTCGACTGAGTGATCTGATGTGCGCGCGGGCACCGGTTAGCCTTTTTGTGCAGATCGCGCCATCGGATTTGAAAGCACTTCAGCCACTGGTACGGATGTTCTTCCATCTGGCATCGAGCGCGTTTACCACGCATCTCGAGACTGACAGCGACGGGCGGCCAAAGGAAAACGCGCTCCTGCTCGCGCTTGATGAGTTTCCACTGCTGGGCAAGGTCAGCTTCTTTGAAGATGTGGTGCGCCTGTCGGCGGGCTATGGCATCAAATGCCTGTTTGTAGCCCAAAGCTTGAACGACATCGCCCGGATTTATGGGCAGTTGAATGGCTTTCTGGATAACACGCACATCTATGTGGCCTTTGCTGCACTTGACCCGCTAA
>NZ_JBMLTR010000208.1:2565-4323 GCF_049239865.1 Aquidulcibacter sp. | reverse complement strand
GGCTTTCTGGATAACACGCACATCTATGTGGCCTTTGCTGCACTTGACCCGCTAACGCGCGAGAAAGTCTCCAAGTTGACCGGGCTTGTGACGGATACGCGTGTGAGTGCCAGCTTGCCGCATCATTTCGCTGACAAAGGTGGCAGCCGCACGATTGCTGAAGTCGAGCGTTCCCTGATGGACCCATCGGAAGTGGGCGCACTACCCGACAACGAACAACTGGTCTTCATTGCTGGTCACCGGCCTTACCGTTTGACAAAGCTTCAATATGACAAGGTCGAGTGGATGGCAGAGCGTGCGACCATTAAACCGCACAATCAGGCCCAACAGCTTCAAACCCCCGAACGGCCAGTTCATCCTTGGATGGACATAAAGCCTGCTGGCTTTGGCGATCCGCAAGTGGCGATGACTTTTGAAGAGCGCGCTGAGGCCCGCCGCGTTGAAGTTCAGGGCGAGCATGAAGCCGCCATGCAGCGCGCCAAGGCCGAAAAATCCCGGCCACGCCAACCTGAACTCAATCTAGAGGCGAGGTTGGATGAAGGCTCAGTTTCGACACCCAAGCGGGAACCGGCACCTGCTGTGATCGTCCAACTGCCTGTGGCTCAGGCAGAACCAAAGCCCGAGGCTGAAGCCGCCAATGCTGACCCGGTAGTGCCTGAAGAGAGCGCTGCCAACACCAATGCGCGCAACATCTTGAAACTCTTGCACGAGGGGGATTTCTGACATGGGAGCCAAACCAAGACCAATTGCCAAACCTAAGCCCGGCCCGACACGCATCCAAATTTATCTGGCGCGTGAAGAGGTCGGTGCAGCACTCGAACGCGAAGCCAAAGCGCGAAACATGAGCTTGAGCCAAGCGGCGTCAGCCATCCTTGAACGGGGACTGCGGGGCAAGGTTGAGGCCGATGCCGACAACCGCTTGCTGGCATTGGAGCGGCGGGTGGCAGAGCAGGGGCGCACAACTGGGCGCGACTTGATCATCATTGAAGAAATGCTGTTCATCGCACTGCGTACCTTGTTCTCTCGAATCCCTGAAAGCCCTGAAGAGCGTGATCCAGCCTATCGGGGATCAGTTGATGTATTGATGAGCCACGCCATCAATGAAGTTGCCGAACGCTTGCGCCTGACGCGGCTGGGTCGGGAAATCACCAATACCGGCGAACCTGCCAGTATCAGGGCAGCGGCAGACGCCAAGGAATTGGAAAGCGCCAAAGCTCAACCCGCCAATGATCTGACCGGAGAACTTGTCGTCCCAAACTCCGATAGTGAAGGGGTCTAAACCATGGCCAAGCTCGGTGATCATCCTATCATTGCCGAGCGTCGCCTTGAAGCTCTGCGCCATGCACTGGGTCACACCGCTTTGGCGGCCTTGGTCGATCCTGATGTGGTGGAAATTCTTGCCAATCCTGATGGGCAATTGATCCTCGACACAATTGGTGGTGGACGCCAGCTAACCGGTGAGACCCTAAGCCCCGAAGCCCGTGACCGCGTCATTCGCCTGATCGCCGATTATGTCGGTGAGCCGGTGCTACCCGAAGACCCAAGACTCTCTGGTGTTTTGCCGCAAACCGGCGAGCGTTTCCAAGGTGTGCTGCCGCCTGTCAGTCGTGCCGCAGCCTTTTCGATCCGCAAACGGCCTGCCCGCATCTTTACCCTCGATAACTATCAAGCCCAAGGCATTCTTAGCCAAGAGCAAAAGCAACTGATCGAAACAGCGGCAACAGAACGCAAGAATATCCTGATTTCAGGCGGCACATC
>NZ_JBMLTR010000208.1:0-2465 GCF_049239865.1 Aquidulcibacter sp. | reverse complement strand
TATTCCTCGGCGCGCCATTGGTCAGGCGATTGATCTTGTCATCCACATTGCCCGGACCCGTGATGGTCGGCGTGTGGAGGACCTCATGCATGTTACGGGAGATAAGGATGGTGGCTATCTGACACGCGCTTATGGGTAAATCCGCCCATATCATGCGCACTTGAAACCGCACTGGCGCCACTACGCGCCCGCCCAACCGGACCCTGATTTCAGAGGCCCGGCGAGACCATATGGGCCAACACAATTAACCATCTAAGCCACTAATATAATATAGTTTTCTTCCTTAAGTTGGCACGCCATCTGCATACTTATCCACAGGGGCACTTAGAGTCCCAGAATGGAGCAAACCAATGCAGAAAGGCACTTCTTCCCGTCAGACTATCCTGACCTCCCTTGCAACTGGCGCTGCTTTGGCGCTGGCATATACCCCGGCCTTTGCTGGTGGGTCTGGCATGCCGTGGGAGGGACCACTCCAACAAATCGTCGACAGTTTCACTGGCCCTGTGGCCCAAGCAGGCGGGGTGATCGCGGTAACCATCTTTGGTCTGGGCGTCGCTTTCTCTGAAAGTGGTTCTGGCTTGCGACGCGGCGTCTCAATCCTGTTCGGGGTGGCGATCGCCTTTGCAGCCGCGAGCTTCTTCATGGGCTTCTTTGGTTTTGGCGGTGGTGCAACCATCGGCTGAGATCATAGTCTAAGACAAAGGGGGCAGCTCCATGAGTGCTTTTCATCCTGATCGGCCCGAAGGCTTTGAACTGCCCTTGGCCGGATCACTCACCCAACCCATCCTTATGGCAGGCTTACCGCGTGAATATGCGATCCTAATGGGCACACTCGCTCTGGTTCTGGGACTCGCACTTAAGCTTTGGTGGCTCGGCCTCATCTGGTGGGGTGTGGCGCATGCGCTTGGTCTTTGGTTTGCCAAAGCCGACGCCCGGTTTTTGGATGTCCTCAGGCGTCATCTGACCTTGCCCGGACATCTTGGGGCCTGAGCCCTCATCCATCCAACTCATTTGCAAATCCAACAGCCACGGGGGCCGTGACCCCGGGAGTGAGATCCCATGCGCTTTCTTGACGAGTTCCGCACCAAACCCATCACACTGGCCGATCATCTGCCGTGGGCGGCACTGGTTGCACCCGGCGTGATCCTGAACAAAGATGGCTCATTCTCGGCCTGCGTGAAGTTTCGTGGGCCTGATCTGGAAAGCTCGACGCCTGAAGAGCTGATGGCGGTCCGCGCCCGGCTCAACAATATGCTCAAGCGCTTGGGAACGGGCTGGTGCCTGCATATGGAAGCCCGTCGCCGGGTGGCTGATTCCTATCCCGATCAGCAACCCGAGAACCCGGTCGGCTGGCTCATTGATCAGGAACGCAAGGCGCTTTTCGATCAGGCAGGTGCCGCCTTCGAGACTGATCATGTCGCAACCCTGACCTGGCTGCCACCAGCGGACGATACCCGCAAGGCAGAGACCTTTCTGTTTGAGAACCGGGTTGCCAACAATCGCGACTGGCGCGAGACTTTGGCTTTATTCCAGCGCGAGATCGGCATTCTGGTTGATTTGATGGCCGACGCTTTGCCCGAAGCGCGATTGATGTCGGATCAAGACACGCTGACCTATCTGCATCAGTGCATCAGCCCCAAGCATCATCAGGTTGAAGTGCCAGAAACCCCAGTGTTTCTTGATGCCCAATTGGCTGACACAGCCCTCGAAGGCGGTATCGCCCCCAAGCTCGGTGATCAGCATCTCCGTGTTGTGGGTATCCGCTCGTTCCCCGCGAAAACCCTGCCTGGACTGCTCGATGCCCTTGGCCAGTTGCCTTTCACCTATCGCTGGGTCGGTCGCTGGATAGCCCTCGACAAAGCCGGGGCTGAAAGTGAGCTCTTGCGCCTGCGCAAGCGCTGGTTTGCGAAACGCAAGGGCATTGGCACGCTCATGCGTGAGGCGATCACCAAAGAAGATGTGCCGCTTGTCGATACTGATGCTGCCGCCAAGACTGATGAATGCGATGGGGCGCTGGAGGCTCTGGGTGCTGAGGTCTGCGCTTTTGGCTGGCTGACGCTGACGGTCACAGTGATGGACAAGGATGAAGGCCGGGCGGTCGAGAAAGCCCGAGCGGTGGAAGCTGCGCTCAACGCCCAAGGTTTTGTGGCGCGCACCGAAGATTTGAACGCGGTCGAAGCCTGGCTTGGGTCCATCCCCGGCGAACCCTATGCCGATGTGCGTCGGCCTATGCTCTCAACGCTAAACTTGTGCGATCTTCTGCCGATCTCGGCAGTCTGGGCAGGCCCGACCCGCGACACGCACCTGAATGGTCCGCCGCTGCTGATCGCAGAAACTTCCGGAGCAACACCGTTTAGGCTTGCCCTTCATGTCGGCGATGTCGGACATACGATGATTGTTGGGCCAACCGGGGCTGGGAAGTCAGCGCTTTTGGCCTTCATGGCGCTGCAATGGCTGCGCTACCC
>NZ_JBMLTR010000207.1:0-2584 GCF_049239865.1 Aquidulcibacter sp. | reverse complement strand
AAGCGCGAAACCACCTTGCAATCCATCCCGGTTGCGGTGTCGGTGACCTCGGCTGACACGATCAGCAAGGCACAAGTTCGCGACTTGAACGATATCCAGACTTTGGTCCCATCGCTGCGCGTCAGCACCAACCAAAGCTCCACCAACGCAACCTTCATCATCCGCGGCTTCGGCAATGGCGCGAACAACGCGGGTATTGAGCCTTCGGTCGCAATCTTCATCGATGGCGTGTATCGCTCGCGCGCTGGCGCTTCGATTGGCGACCTTCCAAACCTGCAGCGCGTCGAAGTGTTGCGCGGCCCACAATCGACCCTGTTCGGCAAGAACGCTTCGGCTGGCGTGATCTCGCTGGTCACCCGCGAGCCAAAGTTCGAATATGGCGGCTCAGCTGAATTGAGCTATGGCAACTTCAACGCCATTGTCGCCAAAGCAGACATCACCGGCCCATTGGGTGAAAATGCTGCTGGTGCCTTGTCGTTTGGCTATAACAAGCGCGACGGCTATGTCGAAAACATCGGCCTTGGCGTGGACATCAACAATCGCGACCGCTTCAATGTGCGCGCTGACTTGCTGATCAAGCCAAGCGACGACCTCAAAGTTCGCGTCATTGCAGACTATGACAAGTTGGACGAATTGTGCTGCGCCGTTTCCAACGTCTTGAGCGGCCCAGCGACTGCGGCAGTGAACTTTGCCGGCGGGCAATTGATACCAAACTCTCCCTTTGCTGACCGCGTGTATTCGGACATTCCACCAACCAACATGATCGAAAACCGCGGCGTTTCGATGCAAGTCGATTATGACTTCGGCAAATTGTCGTTCACCTCGATCTCGGCCTATCGCAACTCGCATGGCGAACAAGACGGCGACGTCGACTTCACCAGCGCTTCCTTGGCTTCGGTTCCACAGATCCAAGACATCGATACGCTGACCCAAGAATTCCGCTTGACCTCAAACTACGACGGCCGGGTCAACTTCCTGTTGGGCGCGTATTTGTTCAAAGAGAATATCGATCAAACCTCGGCAGTTGTTTATGGCAAGGACTTTAGAAAGTTCGCAATCGCAGCAGCTGGTGCAGGTGGTGCGCTTATCCCTACGATTGAAGTTGTTACCGGTAACGCACCAGGCAGCTTCTTTGGCGCTGGTACGGGCACGAAAGAGTCGTTCTCTCTGGATAACGATGCCCAATCCATCTTTGGAAACGTGGACTTCAAGTTAACGGACACGCTGACCTTCACTGCCGGCTTCAACTACACACGCGATTCCAAGGCAGCAAACATCAATGTTCTTGCGACCGATCCATTCGCCTTTGTGGACTTTGATGCACTTGGACAAGGCGCATTTGGTCGTTCGGTTTATGTCGGCGGCGCGACCAACGCATTCTTGGGCCTCGCGGTCTTGGGCTTGGGCCGTCCAGCAACTGCTGCTGAAGCAGCCGCTGCTAGCGCAGGCCAAATTGCAGCTGCTCAGTCAATTGCAGCAGCGACCTTCAATGCAAATCCAGCTGCCAACAACCCAATCCTTGGCTTCAAAGCCCTTCAGTTCCAACCACCCCGTTTGAATTCGCCAAACGCGGTTGAGAGCGGTCGTACAAAGGACAGCGGCACCTCCTACAATGCTCGCTTTGCTTGGGAAATCAACGATAACTTCAACGCCTATGCAAGCTACGCAACAGGCTTCAAAGCATCGTCGGTAAACCTGTCGCGCGATTCAGCGCCTTCTCTCGCTGACTTCATTCCAGGCAACCCAATCACCAACCCAGCACCTTCCAAAATTCGGTCGGCTGGTTTGGCAGTTGTAAACTTGCGGGCAGGTAGCCGCGCAGCTGGTCCGGAAGAAGCAACCGTTTACGAAATCGGCTTGAAAGGGCGCTTCCCCAAGGGTGCCTTCAACCTGACTTTGTTTGATCAATCGATCGACGGTTTCCAATCCAACACCTTCACTGGAACCGGCTTCATTCTGGCAAACGCTGGTAAGCAGTCGACCAAGGGTGTCGAGTTTGACGCGACCTATCGTCCAATTCGTCCGCTGATCTTGACCTATGCAGCGACCTATCTGGATCCGTTGTATGACGACTTCAAGGGTGGTGCATACGGGGATTATACCGGTCGTACGCCAGCAGGCATTGCAGAATTCACCTACAATGCATCGGCAACCTTCATTCAGCCACTGGCCAATGATAACCGCATCACCTATCGGGCAGACTACTTCTGGACTTCGGAAACTCAGCTCAGCCAAGGCCTGAACCTGAACCCTGCATCTGCATTCCCGAATACCCCAGCTGGTGTTGCTGCACGTAACGCTGCGAACTTGAAAGCAGCCGAAGCCTATACCTTCCAACCGATCAGCCTCAATGCCAGCATCACGTTCGCAACGAGCAATGGCTGGGAGCTTAGCGCTTGGAGCCGTAACCTGACGGACGAGCGTTATTTGACCACCATCTTCGACAGCGTCGCGCAAGACGGCTCCATCTCGGGCTACCCAAGCCCACCACGGACCTACGGCGTGTCGGTGAAGCACATCTGGTAAGCTCTGGCTGACCTAGATTAACATCAAAGCCCTCAACCTTCGGGTTGGGGGCTTTTTT
>NZ_JBMLTR010000206.1:0-4473 GCF_049239865.1 Aquidulcibacter sp. | reverse complement strand
GTGCTTGGCGCACTGGGTGTGATCGGGCCAACCCGCTTGAATTATGCCCGCGTCATACCAATGGTAGACTATACAGCGAAAGTCGTCGGCCGCTTGATAGAGCGCCGCGGTTTAAATTTAACGGAATGAGACAGACGAAATGACCACAGAAACGGGTACCACACATAATGGCGACGATTTCGAAGCAGAAGTTGCCAATGGCGCTGACGCAGCTGACGGTGGGGCGGACACCCAAGCTTCTGCGCCAGACCCGCTCGAACTTGCCCGCTCGCTCTTAGGCGAAGATGCAGCACCTGAGGACATGGGCGGGCTGTTGGTCGCGAAGCTTCAAGCCGCTTTAGCCGAGATTGAGACGCTGAAGGATGCTGGGCTACGCGCCTTGGCAGAGTCTGAAAATGTCCGTCGCCGGGCCGAGCGGGAAAAGACCGAAGCCCGCATCTATGCGATTGATAAGTTTGCCCGCGATCTCTTGCCTGTGGCCGATAATTTGGGTCGCGCCATCAGTACCGCGCCTGAAGCCTTGAAGGGCGATCCGGCCTTTGATGGTTTCGTGACTGGCGTCGACATGACCCAGCGCGAGCTGTTGAACGCCTTTGAGCGCCACGGACTCTCTCGAGTCGGCGCAAAGGGTGACAAGTTTGATCCTTCAATCCACCAAGCCGTCGCGCAAATTCCGTCTGACATGGCCGCTGGCGATGTCGCGGAAGTCTTCCAGCCCGGCTATGTGCTGGCCGGTCGCACCCTTCGCGCCGCGATGGTAGCCGTGTCAGCTGGCCAGCCCGCTGCAGAAGCTGCACCCAGCGACCCAACGGATTCCTAATCTAAAACACGGATCAGCGTCGAGTTCTTGGGGTGGCTGGCGCTGCCAGTCGCCCTCGAAGTGCGGCCTCATCCAGCGCGTTTAGCTTCCAGCCTGAAGGGTAGCGCCCAAAATAGAGAATGCAGGCTTTGGTCTGCGGGTCAGGTGCGCAAACGCGGCCATCGGCAAGCCGCTTTAGTCCCATAGTTGTTGCCGTTCGGCTTGGCAGAACTGTTTGGGGTGTCAGCCCTGCGCGGCGGGCCAGATCGGCCAAGATTGCTGGCTCCAGCGCTTGCTTAGACAGACGTTCAAGCAAGGGGTTGGCAAAGTCAGCGCCCAAGACGCCTAAAATCTGCCCGCCTTCGCCGCCGCCCGTGCGTTTAGCGATTTCACTTGCCGCAATCGCCCGAGCAATGCCAGTCACTTGCGCTTGCAGGGCAGGCCGATCCATCCGTGCCTCAATCCCGGGCAAGTCGCGATCACGCAGCGCCATGACAAACGCGCGCACATCGGAAGAGGCATCCAGTGGCCCCGGTGCCGTAGCGCACCCGCTAAATGCTAGTAGTAAGCCGAGCCAGACAAATTTGCGCATACTTCGTTCTCCGATTGCTGTGGTTGAATTTGCCTGCCCAACGTTGAACTTTGCCTGAACAGTCTAGACCTTTTCCCCTAAGCCACCTAGACCAGAGGCATTGAGGGAAACGTGCCGAAATCTGTTTTGATCCTTTTTGCCCATCCATCTTATGCGCGCTCGCGGGCCAACCGTGCTTTGCGTTCTGTTGCACAGGACCGTGCTTTGCGTTCTGTTGCACAGGACCGTGAGCATGTGACGGTGCATGATCTCTATGAGACTTACCCAAACTTTCTGATCGATGTGGAGGCTGAACAGCGCTTGCTGTTGGACCATGACCACATCGTCCTGATGCACCCCTTGTTTTGGTACTCCGCACCGTCCCTGGTGAAAGAGTGGCTCGATGTCGTCTTGGATTATGGATGGGCCTATGGTGAAGGCGGGACGGCGCTTGCCGGCAAAACTTGGACGCAAGTGATTACAGCAGGTGGCCCGGAAAAATCCTATTGCTCCGACGGCTTGAACCGCTTTTCGATTGACGAACTCTTGCGCCCGTTTCAGGCGACTGCCAATCTTTGCCAATGCGTGTGGCAGGCTCCATTTGTTCTCCATGCCAGCCGTCAGGCTACACCTGAAATCCTCGCCGAAGCTGCGGCCAAGTTCAGCGCTTTGCTGGAGGGTCTGATCGATGGCTGAAGCCAATCTTCTCGAATCCGCATTTGTTTATTTGACCGCGACCGTTGTCTCTGTCCCCATCGCCAAGCGCATTGGGTTAGGGTCGGTCTTGGGTTATTTGATCGCTGGCGCGGTCATCGGACCTTATGTCCTCAATCTGGTGGGCGACCCAGAAAACGTGATGCATACGGCAGAGTTCGGTGTCGTCATTATGCTGTTTCTCATCGGGCTAGAACTGCAGCCCAGCTTGCTTTGGCGATTACGCACGGCGATTCTCGGCATGGGCGGCTTGCAAGTGCTTGGCACCGGGGCGATTGCGACCGGGCTTGGCATGGCGCTAGGTCTGTCGTGGCAGGTGGCGCTGGCAGTTGGCTTGACGCTGTCGCTCTCCTCAACCGCGATTGTACTGCAGTCCTTACGCGAAAAGGGCATCGCTGGAACTGAGGCGGGTCGAGCGACCTTTTCGGTATTGTTGTTCCAAGACATCGCGATCATCCCGATGCTGGCCCTTTTCCCCTTCCTCGCAACCATCAGCGTGGCGGGCGGTGGCGAAGCTGCTAAAGGCGCTTTGGCGGCCTATCCGAGTTGGGCGCAAGGCTTGGCCGTTGTCGTCGCCGTCGGCGCGATTGTGCTGGCAGGACGGGTTCTGTTGCGGCCCATGTTCCGTTGGGTCGCAGCTTCTGGTTTGCATGAGATCTTGACAGCCTTTGCGCTTCTCTTGGTGGTCGGCGTGGCGCTTTTGATGCAATTTGTCGGCATTTCGCCTGCCTTGGGGGCATTTGTGGCGGGCGTTGTTTTGGCCGATAGTGAGTTCCGCCATCAAATTGAGAGCGACATTGACCCGTTTAGAGGCTTGCTGTTGGGCTTGTTCTTTATCTCGGTCGGGGCAGGGATCAATTTCGCTTTGCTGATCGCCCAGCCTTGGCTGATCCTTGGCCTCGTGGTGGCACTGGTCCTTGTGAAGGCCAGCGTGATGTTTGCGATTGCGCGCGCCTTTGGTCGCAAGACGGGCGAGGCTGCCTTAATCGGGCTAGGCCTCGCACAAGGGGGTGAGTTTGCTTTCGTATTGTTTGCCTTCGCGCAAGGAGCAGGTGTGATTCCTGCAGAGATCACCGCCCCATTGGTCGTTGCAGTCGCTTTGTCGATGGCCATCACGCCGCTCTTGTTGATGGCAGGCGACTGGGCGATGCGGCGCTTGGAATCTGGCACTGGCGAAGATCGTGCGCCAGAGGTGGAAGAAGGCCATCATGACGTCATCGTCGCGGGTTATGGCCGATTTGGCCAGATCGTCGGCCGCATGCTTTCGACCTATGGCTATAAGATCAGCGTTTTGGACCATGATGCCGACCAAGTCGACGTGCTGCGCGGCTTTGGTCGCAAGGTGAATTATGGCGACGCGACGCGGGTCGATCTCTTACGTTTGGCAGGTGCCGCAGAGGCCAAGCTCTTGATCGTCGCGATTGATAATGACGAAAAAGCGCTGGAGCTGGTGGAGACGGCGCGTGAGGCCTTCCCTAATTTGAAGATCCTAGCCCGTGCGATTGATCGCCGCCACGCCTATCAATTGATGGCCGCCAAAGTTGATGGGCTGGAGCGTGAAACCTTTGCTGCCGCTGTGCGCCTTGGCGTGAAGTCTCTCCAGATTATGGGCAAGCCTGCTTTTGCGGCAGAGCGCGCGGGGATGATCTTCTCCCGCTATGACGAGCGTGCCTTGACGGCCATGTTTGAAGATTGGCAGCGGGTTGAATTTGCCGATTATCAGCGCATCGTGCGCGACCGTACGGCCCTAGAAGAGGAACTCTTAAAGCGGGATATGATCGCTTTGGTTGGCAAAAGCGATGGCGATGAATGGGGCGAAGAGACGTTAGAGCGCGAGGCGTTTGAGCGAAATCTGGCTCGCAAAGCAAAGTCTGATTGATCCAAGTCCTTGTCCGGCCTAAAGACGCGGGGCTGTCAGGCCTCTGACGGCTTACATAGGGACCGCTTTACTCATGCAAGTTACGTTAGACTCCATCCGTGCGGCTGCCGCGCGAATTGAAGGCCGCATCATTCGCACACCACTTCTGATGTCGAAGACGCTGTCGGATATTACCGGCGCAGAAGTCTGGGTGAAGTTTGAAAACTTCCAATTCACCGCTGCCTTTAAAGAGCGCGGTGCTTTGAATAAGCTCTTGTTGCTCACCGAAGCTGAGCGCCGCAATGGTGTGATCGCCATGTCTGCTGGCAACCATGCCCAAGGCGTGGCTTATCACGCCTCGCGCCTTAACATCCCTGCCACCATTGTGATGCCGCTCGGAACGCCCTTCACGAAGGTCGAACATACGCGCAAGCATGGCGCGCGCGTCGTGCTACATGGCGACAATTTGTCGGAAGCCACGACTTTCGCTTATCAGCTCAAAGATCGCGAAGGCCTGACCTTTGTCCATCC